>JBDKTO010000017.1 GCA_039680175.1 Veillonellales bacterium
GAATTACCCACATCAGGTGTAAGGGTTGGAATAAATCCTCTCAGCCATTAAGCGCCCCTAGCCAATCTTCTATTGTAAGAATATTGTACAACATTTTCCACAAGCTGTAAACAAAAATCGTATAGTCAGCAATCAGTTTGTTATCCTGAATTTGTTTAGGCAGAGCGCCGTACGGGGAAACCTGTGCGGCGTTTTTTATCGTTCCGGTTCCTACTTTTGCTCTCTGTCTAGTCCGCTTCTTCCGGTAAGGGTTCATTCGTCAGCTCATATAATGCAGCGGTAAATTCAGCTACATGCTCTTTTTCCTCATTCATCAATTCACAAAATTGCTTTTTTACCCTTGGCTCCTCCGCCTCATTCATAAATCGTTGATATTTATTGATTGCGTGAAGCTCATCTTGAATCGCTTTTGTGAAACACCGAACAGCTGCCAGATCCTTTTTATGAGGCGGACTGACTTTTACATCTTCAGCGTCTTCTGTTTGATATTTTTTCGCCCAATTAGCCCGACTGCTTAACTTCTTCATCGTCAAATAATCCAGGTTTTGTTCCTTTAGCATTTTTCTTTGAACCGGATCCAACCATGAAATCAGCCGCATAATCTCAACATAATGCTGCATCTCGTCTTCCGCAGCATCCAGGAAAACTTCAGCTACACAAGGATTATTGATAGCGCAGCATAAATAATCTGCAATCGCGCCCCGCTCGTCAGCGGCTGACTCGCGTAACAAATAGAGGTCGCAATGATTGGGACAATCATCCATTTCATCCGGACAGTAATCAAACATATCAGCAGGGTTGTAATACTTTGGTCTTGGCATATTGAACCCTCCACTTCCTATAATAATGATCTGATATATTATATGGAAGAGATTGAGTTCGTGCTACTTTTTATGGTAATCATTCCGCCCCAAGTTCGATCAATAATCGCCCAGTCTGTTGAATAATCAGGCTGCTCATCATCCGGGTATGTGAAAAAATCCTAAACAAATCATACAGCAGCCAATCGAAAATAAACTATAGCGGCATGCCAATCCTTCCAAGAAAATTCGCTGCAGCTATCTTATCAATCATTTGCGCCCGCTTATGCCCGGGTTTCGTTTTGCTGCACTGATGGAGTATGCATCACATACACTTTAACCGGCTTAATGCCAAATTTACTGGCCTCCCTTAAAAATGCACAAAGAGGCCAAATTATAAAATCTGGCCTCAAAAATAAAACAGCTAATTAGCTCTGTCCTTTTACCTGAGAGATTCACTGATTTAAAATATAATCAGCTTGCTCCTTCGGTGCTCCACTGAGGCTCTCCAGAGTTTCGTCCAATAATGGTCCTTTTGCCTGAAAGCATAACATCTTCGGCGGATTATAAAATCTCTCTCCCATTACCTTCATACGAGGTTCGATATCAAATTAGTAGTACCTATATACTCTATCATCTATCTTATAAGCGTCAATGAAAAGTAAACATTTAAAACATCTGTTGATTCCGTTCGTATTGATAACCACAATCATTATCATACGCCTTCATTATTTCGCCTGAAGTTTTAAAAATATATCGGTTTCTCCCGTCATCATTTTTATCGCTTCAGCTTCTGATACCGGACGACTAAAAAAATACCCTTGCATAATATCACATTGATTGGCTTTAAGCCGGGATACCTGTAATAAAGTTTCCACGCCTTCCGCAACTACATTCAGCCCCAGAAGATGAGCCATTTTAATGATATACCTGATAATATGCGACCCGTTCTTTGTCGACGTTACCTTTTCAATGAAGGTTTTATCAATTTTTAAGGTATCGATCGGTAAGCTTTGCAAATAAGTTAAAGACGAATATCCCGTACCAAAATCATCTAATGCCAACGAGATACCTAACTCTTTAATTTGATTCATTTTTTTCACTGCATCATTAACCGAAAGAAGCATTTCGCTTTCCGTAATCTCTAATTCAAGCTGATGAGGAAAAATATGGGTTTGCTGAACAATCCCCTGAATGATTTCTATACAGTTAGCGGAATTTAATTGATGGGAAGATATGTTTACCGCAATTCGAGTGTTCTGTAATCCATAATCTGCGAATTTACTTGCAAAAGCGCACGCATGATAAAGCACCCACTTACCGATTGGATATATCAAATTACTTTGCTCTGCAATGGGAATAAATTCTTTGGGTGATATGTGTCCATACTCCCTGCTGTTCCAACGCAAAAGTGCCTCAAACCCAATAATTTTCTCTGTGCTGATATTCACTTGCGGCTGATAATGTATAAATAATTCCTCACGCTCAATAGCCTTGCGCAAGCTATTCGTTAATTGGATCCGATTAAGTATACTAAACTGCATCTCCGCATTGAAGAACTTCCAGCAATTCTTTCCGCTATATTTAGCTGCATACATAGCATTATCCGCATTTTTAACTATATCTTCGGCGGTATGCCCATCATTTGGATACATTGCAATGCCAATACTGGCAGAAATATGGAAACAAATCTCATCCACCCAATACTCCTTATTTATTTCATGGAGAATATTTTGAACCATATCTTTAACTTGCTGCTGCCTATATTTGCCCGGTATAACTGCGATAAATTCATCACCATGGATGCGGGAGACTATTTTCTCCGCTTGTAATGCACAATCAATTCTAGCACCCGACTCCTTAATAATTTTATCGCCAAAATTGTGACCATAGCTATCATTAAATAACTTAAGATCGTCAAGGTCAATAAATAAAACAACACCCTCCGCTTTTTCCAGTTCAATTGACTGAATCAAATACTCATTTATTTTTTGTTTATTGGGGAAACCGGTTAAATCGTCATAGTATGCCATTTTCTGAATAAGCTCATTTTTCCCCTGAAGCTTTTTATTGATTTCAATAAGCTCTTGATTCGTCAAAAATAAATCATCCATTCTCTCATGCACTATATCCTCCAAATTCTCATTCAAGATAGATAAATTCCAATTTGTATGATCCAGTTCTTCATTCACATTTTTGTATTATTTATATTTTCTACTATATATTTGAATATATTTCCTTTAAAATAACAAAATTTTACAAATTTATTGTGAAATTAAGCGAAAAAAAGTTACCGAGAAAATATTAACACCATACT
>JBDKTO010000018.1 GCA_039680175.1 Veillonellales bacterium
GGCGGGCGTACAGCGACCAGCCATCTCCCAACTCCGTTGTCGCTTTCAGCCGGATGGTACTCATCGTACCGGAAACATCCGGACTGCCTGACGCCGTATCTTTCTCATATTTTACCAATACATCGCCGGTCAGTTGTACCGGATCGGCAAAAGCCGCCGGTGTCAAGCAAATCATCAAGCCCATCAGCATAATGGGAAATATTTTCTTCAAAACCCATCCTCCTCCGAGTCGGTATGATTGTAAATATAAGCAGACCAAGCCTGCCCTTAACAGCACACTTGATCTGCAAAAAGATCACCTGTTCTTATTCAATCACCGGAATAGCCGGACGATCCTTGCCTCGCTCCACATATTTATTGTCAATAGCATCTTTTACATGCTGCACATAAATATCCTGAATAGCCGCATTTTCTCCCAAGCCGTGAATATAGGTATCCACCTGGAACCCGGCGGCCAGCAGTTGGGATTTAAAGGACTCTTTATCGGCACCAGCCATGTCATTGTTGGCGTGATCGCCGGCAACCAGCATAATCGGCATTAAAGTTACTTTTTCAATTTTATTTGCCTTTAACTCTGCAATCAAATTATCAATTGTAGGATATCCTTCCACTGTAAAAACAAATATATTTTTAAGACCCGCATCCTGGATCTTCATTTGCAGCGCGGCATAAGCCGTATTGGCCGGATTGACACCGCCGTGTCCCATCAGCCCAATCGCTTCGTGTTCTCCCAGTGAGGGAAACTGCGTTTGGAATGCCTGGATCGCAATTAAATAATCATCGGGTTTTTCCCCTTCCTGCCCGGTATAATACAATACAGGCCGGCCTACAGCCAACGTGTTGAAGACGCCTTTTCCCCGGTACTTGTCAACCACACGCATCAGCTTCGTGTATTCATCACCGGCTTCCATATGCAGCGGTTGAATGACCACATCGGTAAATCCCTCTTCAACCAGTTTATCCAGCGCTTGCTTCTCCGTATCAAACTGCAGTCCGTCCCGGTCCGCCAGTTTTTTGATAATAATACGGGAAGTAAAGGCATGACGGACTTCATAATCGGGAAAAGCAGCCTTAATTTTGTTTTCCACTGCTTCGGTGGTTACTTTCCGGGTATCGGCATAAGTAGTGCCGAAACTAACGACCAGAATTGCCTTTTTCGCCGCGTCTCCTTCAGCCGCATCTCCCTCAACCGTATCTTCCTCTGCCGCATAAGCCTTCTGCCCGGTACTGATTCCGCCAAAGCAAAAGGAAACTAACAATGTCATCATAAGCAGATAAATACTTTTTTTCATTTTTTTCGCCCCTTCTACTATTGAAATTTCAAGTTTCTTTGTTCTGAAATCACCTCCCGAAAAACTGCTGGCAAAAAAACTCCCCCGGGCCTTGCAGGGAGGCTTTTATAAAAGTAATTCCCGCCAAATAAAAATCCCGGCAAAATAGCCGGGAAGGAACACTCTCGTATAATCCCCTTCCCATCGCTCGTAGGTAAAACGGTGATTGCTAAACAGGCAGTTCTCCTGGCTCTGAGTCATCGCTCGCCCAAACCTTCCCAAGAAATTCTTCTTAGTGGTAAAACATGGGTTCACTCTTCATTACAGTGGCGGGACCGCGCCGGCATTACACCGGACTTCCCTATTAAGCCCCTTGGGGGGGCACCTGTTTCCAGCTTATGAATTTGTCATGACAAACCGTAATTTTTCTTAGTTTACTATAAAAACTCATCATTAGCAAGAAATTTTTACTACAGTTTGACGGCCGAAAAATAAGCTTCCAGTATCTTGCGCGCCACCGGTGCTGCCGACACCGACCCTTCCCCTCCGTCCTCCACCAGCACGGCGACAACAATCCGGGGATTCTCCGCCGGGGCATAACAGGCAAACCAGGCATGGGTCGTATTATGTCCGGTTTCCGCCGAACCGGTTTTACCGGCAATCGCCGGCTGAAATCCTTTGAATACGGCAGAGGCCGTACCTGCCGTAGTGACCTGCACCAGCCCCCGGCGAATGGCATCCCAGCTTTCCGGCCGCAAATAGATGGTGTGCAACACTTCCGGTTGAACAACCTCCAGAACTTCGCCGTCGGGCGACAGTGTTTTATCGACCAGCATTGGACGATAAACGACACCGCCGTTGGCTACTGCCATAAGCAGCAGAGCCTGCTGCAGTGGAGTCGTCAAATAGTAGCCCTGTCCGATAGCGGCAATCAATGTTTCACCGGGATACCATGGTTCACCGTAAGTTTCCTGCTTCCATTCCTCTGTAGGCACAAATCCCCCTTCCTCTCCCGGCAGTTTAATGCCGGTAGGCCGGCCCAGGCCAAAAGTCAGAGCATAACTGGCCAGATTGTCGGCTCCCAGGCGATGCCCCAGTTCATAAAATACCGGATCGCTGGACCAGGCGATAGCATCCACAATCGTCAGCGCTCCCAGTCCCTTCGGCTCCCAGCCGTAAAAACTCCAGCCCGACAAGACATAAACCCCTTTATCCTGAAACACTTCCGCCGTCGTCGTACAATTTAAATCCAAAGCCGCGGCACTAGTCACGACCTTAAACACCGACCCCGGTGGATACTGGCTTTGAATGGCTTTATTGGTTAAAGGATGATTGGGATCGTTCAATAAGCCGTTCCAGTCCTGGACGGTAATACCGCCGGCAAATACATTAGGATCAAAAGAAGGAGCATTAGCCATTGCCAGTACCCCGCCGGTATGCACATCCAGTACAACAGCGCTGCCGCCTTTCGCCGGTTCGCCGATTTCCCTGGCAGTAAGAATCTGATTCTGCAAAGCTTCCTCTGCCGCCTTCTGTAGATTGGCATCCAAGGTCAGCACCATTCCCTTGCCGGGAATAGCCGTTTTTTCCCCGATACGCTCTGTTTCCTCGCCCATAGCGTTCACTTCCACCTGACGGCCGCCGTCAGTTCCCTTTAGCGCATCTTCCCAAACCCGCTCCAGCCCGTCCTTGCCGATCAAATCATTAGAACTGTAGCCCCGCTCCCGGCGTTCGGCGAATTCCGCTTCGCTGATATTGCCGACATAGCCAAATACCTGGGCCGCCAGCTGCTTATAGAGATAATAGCGCACCGGTATCGCTTCAATAATAACTCCCGGCAAATAATATTTTCGCTCTTCCACTTTGGCTAGCACTGCGGCATCCACATCCCGCTTCAGCCGGACCGGAGTATAGGAAAAATCCGCCCCGGCTTGGATCATCCGTTGAATTTCTCCCACCGGCAGTCCGGTAATTTCCGCCAGTATGGGCGTCGCTGTCTCTCCGCTGCTATATTCGTAAGGAAGAACCGATAGGGCAAAGCTGGGACGATTGCTCACTAAAACTGCCCCGTTCCGATCATATATCGTTCCCCGCGGTGCCTGGGCGGTAATCTGCCGAACCCGATTATTCTCCGCCACTTTTTTATATTGAGGTCCCTGCAAGATCTGCATCCAGGCCAGCCGCAGCACGAGCAGCAGGATGATTCCGGCAAGAATTGCGTGTAATATCCCCATACGGCGGGATTTTTCCATGTCCCACATTCATCATTGCCCCTTTCCTCATTCTTATTATGGCAATAAGGGACAAAAAAAATAGCCCTGAACAGGGCTATTAACGCGATTTTAAACTGCCGTTATTTTCCGGAATAATCTTTGCCAATCACGACCGTGGCCTGGGTGCTCTTGCTGTCGTCCTTGGTGATCTGGAGAGCGTAGGGGAAAGGCAGTCCCCTCAGCCGGTTAATTACTGCCGTATCCGTAGTATTGGAAATAACGACCGTACTTTTGTAAGCTGCGGCAGAATTGGAAACTCCGGCGACCTCAAATCCCTGTTCCCGCAGCAGGGAAGCCATTCTAGCGCCGGCGCCGTCAATCCCGCTGGCATTCAAGACATCAACCCGTACTTTTGCCAGAGAACTGGCAGGCTGGGGTGGAGAAACGGGGGTCCCCGTCTTTGGTTTTGCCGGCTCCACCGGTGCTTTTGGCGGCTGCACCGCTTTAGGCACCTCTACCACTTTCATTTCTTTGGGAATGGAGCTTTGATACTCGGCTGCCTCCCGCTGCGTGGCGCCAACAAATTTTTCATCCATGGCAGCACCAAGCGTCTGGGCCATATGCTGCCGCAAGGCAACAAGATCCGGCAGCCAATAGCTTACATCATCAATATAGGCAGGCTTGCCCGGCACCATGTCGGTCCTAAGTCCCTGCTGGTAAGCATCGTTCACAATCTGAGCCATACTCAGCATCTGACCGGTGGACATGTCGGTTATTACCGCCGAACTAACTTCCTTAATAATAGTCGGTATTTTAGGAATAATCGAGGGGCTGGCAATTTCTTTCAGCACTGCCTTCATAAATTTATGCTGCCGCTGAACCCGGCCAATATCGCCTTCCTCATCCCGGTAGCGGACATATTGAATCGCCGTCTCGCCATCCATGTGCTGCAGCCCGGGTTTTAAATTTATAACCAGGCCGCCGTTATCATCATAAGGATCGGTATAGTACATCCGTTTTTCCACATCAATATCCACGCCGCCAATGGCGTCGACAATCTTCTTAAACCCGTTAATATTAATAAGGACATAATGATCCATATTAATCCCCAGCAGACCTTCTACCGCCTTCATGGACAGCTTGTGTCCGCCCATAGCATAGGCATGGTTGATCTTGTCCCAGCCATGGCCGGGAATCTTCACCCGGGTATCCCGGGGAACGGACAGCATCGACACCGACTTATTCTTGGTATCTACCGTCAAAACAAACAGGGTATCCGAACGGCCCACATCACCGTCCCGCTGATCGACGCCCATCACTAAAATATTCACCTTATTTTCAGCGGTCAAATGGCCGCCGGCACTTTGCTCCGGGCTGCCGCCGAACCAATAATACGCCGCGGCCGCCACTGCAGCCACAGCCATAATAACAATCAATATAGAAATTGTGCGCTTTTTCGCTGCTCCCCGCTGAGCCTGAAGGCGATCTCCCATTCGCGGCATCAAGCGCACCCCCTCTCTCTTAATATCAATCGAAAAAGTCATTTCCGCTTCTGCAAACTAAAAACAAGCCCCCAAATTTTCCGAGGGCTTGTTTTAGTATAACAAAGTATTACAACTTCCGTCAAGATTTTTACATGACGGTGTAGCCTTCTTCTTCAATTACCGCCTTAATTTGCTCCATACTTACAACGGCTGCATCAAATGCAATCGTTAATTGTCTGGCCGGCAAATCAACTTCGGCAAAGCTTACTCCGTCCAGGGATTTTACCGCTTTTTCCACAGCATTTTTGCAATGCCCGCAGCTCATCCCTTTTACCGTAATCTTTTGCTTCATACTGCCATGTCTCCTCTCCTTCTATTCCTATTTTATATATTCTTACCGGTCATTAAAAAAACCTGCATGGGGACGATTGGGGCATGGCACTTGGCACTTGGCACTTGGCTCATAACTCATAGCTCATAGCTCATAGCTCATAGCTCATAGCTCATAGCTCATAGCTCATAGCTCATAGCTCATAGCCATTCTACTGCTGTTTGGGAAACTTTTGATTGATGAGGGGCCATATTTCCGGCTGTTCCTGCCCAAGCCGCCAGATGGCTATCCCGGCGGGATTATATTTGGCTATAACATCCAGTTTGGCAGCCGTACTCTTGGTATTTTCAAACCAGACTTCCCGGTTCTTATATTTAAAGTGGGGCGCCTGGGAACTATCATCATAGAGAATCTTTGCACCATTTTGCTCAGCCCGTACAATAGCGTCAACATATTTCACTGTTTCCGCTTCACCGGACTCCGGCCAGTCATAGCCATAGGCGCCTACGCCGATAATGACTTTTTGCGGACCGCCGCACTGTTCAATAGCATATTTGATATTTTTTTCGTACCAGCTAATTTCGGCAATCGGTCCCGGTTTAGAAGATCCCCAATGATGGTCATATGTCATAATTTGTAAGAAATCTGCATTTTTAGCCAGCTCGGGATAATTGTAAGCGCCAGATACGTCGGCGGAAACATCCACCTGGGGGAATACCGAAATAATCAAAATTTTGCCGGCGGCTTTCATTTTAGGATACAGTTCTGCCATAAACGCCGTTAGATTATCCCGGTGTTTTACCGGCAGCAGTTCAAAGTCAATGTTGATGCCATCATATTTTTTGTCCTTTGCCAGCTTGACAATGTTGTCAATCGCCTTGCTGCGGACAGCCGGATCAGCCAAAATAGCATCCGTCGCACCAGTTTTATTCGTTACCAGAGGAAACATCTTAAGGCCCAAATTCCTGGCAGTATCATACACCAGCTGGCTGTCATGAGCCTCAATCGTACCGTCCTTAGTTGCCCGATACCAAAAAGGCCCCACTCCGGTCAGACTCTTGGCAAAAGCTTTCATGCTGGGAAAGGACCCTGTCTGGTCAGGCGTCCCCGGCCAGGGATTTTCATAATAGCCAATCACTAACCGCGGCGGCATAACCAAATTTCCCGTCCCTCCCGGCGTATCCGGTGCACCAGGAAGAGGCTTGGGGGAAGGCTTATTGCCGCAGCCGCCTAGCAGTACCACAGCTGTTATTGTAAACAGAATCAACAATAGGATCGCAACCGTTTTTGAATTACGCAACCTCGTTCACCCTTTCCAATCCAATTTGCTTTTAGTATTGGCGGAGGAATTATTCTTATACCGCCGCACCTAAAAAATCAAGCCGGCATGTACTATGCCGGCTTGATGATAGGAAAGTTCATTTATACAAAACCATATTGTTTACGCTTACTCATCGTAATTTTTAGCATAAGCCGCTTGCAGCACTTCGTTAGGAAGCTCATTTTCCCAGCGGGCAACCACTACGGCTGCGATGCAGTTGCCGATCAGATTGCAGGCGGTCCGGGCCATATCCATAATCCGGTCAACGCCGAGAATGATAGCAACTCCTTCAACCGGCAGACCGAAAGCAGCAACCGTACCGGCAATAACGATAATGGACGCGCCGGGAACGGCGGCAATTCCTTTGGTAGACAGCATTAATGTCACAACGACCAACAGCTGAGTAGCCAGCGGGAAGTCAATATTGTACATCTGGGCGACAAAAATAACTGCCAGACAGCTGTACAATGTCGAACCGTCCAAGTTAAATGAATAACCGGTAGGCAGTACAAAAGTAACAATATGCTTGGGAATACCAAACCGCTCTAATTTCTCCATGGCAATTGGCAGCGCCGCTTCACTGGAGGCAGTCGAGAAGGCAATTAGAATCGGCTCTTTGATAGCCCTCAGCACCTGGAAGAAATTAATCCGCAGCCCGATTGTTGCAAAAAAGGCTAACAAGAAGATAAAGACCACCAAGGCAAAATAGAGACAGCCGATTAACTTTGCCAGTGGCAGAAGCATAGCTAAGCCAAATTTGCCAACCGTATAGGCGATTAGAGCAAATACACCGATGGGAGCCAGTTTCATAACATAATAGGTAAATTGAAACATAATTTCAGCAATACTGGTAGCCAGTTTCACTACCGGCTCGCCTTTCGGTCCCATATGGGCGGCAGCCACACCAAAAAAGCAGGAGAACAAAATAATCTGAAGCATATCGCCGCGGGAAGCAGCATCCACCACATTGGTCGGCACGATATTGACAATCATCTGCATCATATCAACCGATTTTTTCGCTGCGTTTGTAACAGAAGACGCATCGGCACCGGTTGCAATCGCCACTCCGGCTCCAGGTTGGAAAACATTGGCAATAATTAAACCAACCGCTAAAGCCAGTGTAGTCGCCACTTCAAACCAGATAATTGATTTTAAGCCTAAACGCCCCAGTCTTTTAAAGTCGCCGGTCCCGGCAATCCCCATAATCAATGCACTGAAGATCAATGGTACAACGATCATCTTGATCATGCGGATAAACATATCGCCGATTGGCTTTAATGCCTGCCCATAACTGGGGAAAATATAGCCG
Source organism: Veillonellales bacterium (assembly GCA_039680175.1). Taxonomy (NCBI): domain Bacteria; kingdom Bacillati; phylum Bacillota; class Negativicutes; order Veillonellales; species Veillonellales bacterium. The sequence continues at coordinate 7,930 of JBDKTO010000018.1, forward strand.
AAAACAACCCCGGCAATTAGAGCAATGAAAATCCACGAAGTTAAGCCAATTCCTTTACCTTTAGCCATGATTTACCTCCTAATAAAAATTTTTTGCCACCTCGCTGCAATCCCCTGGAGTAGATGCTCCACCTCCCTTATACAGCTGTTTTTAAAATTTATAAGTGCACAGGGGATCTAAAACTCATACGTCGGCAAGCAAAATTCTGTATACAATATCCTTTTTCCTGAATATTGTATTATTAGATTATTATTTCGACTGAGTTAAATAAATTCCTTTCTAGTTTTTAAAAATTAGAAAGGAATTCGCTTATTTTTTTAAATTTTTAGAATTTTTATTATAAGTGTAGGGTAATCCTGCCTCTGTCATATCCTATCCGCCCGGATTAACATAACGAGGAAAGAATTACCCCTTATCTTTGTATGAGGCACTCTGTTTCTGCGTCATCTCGCTGACACGCAGTATCTGCCCTAGATGAACAAAGCACTCACATTTTTTGATTGTTATATTACCATTTAGTTATTCATTCTATGCTTTTTACCCCACTTTAACTAAAAACCTTACGGGATACATACACATAGCCGTCCATAATAGGTTTCGACGTCCGGCTTACACCGGCCTGCACCAGATTCAGACTGCCGTCCGATAATTTCTCCAGACTGATCACAAATTCCAGAATTCCGGAAGGATGTC
>JBDKTO010000019.1 GCA_039680175.1 Veillonellales bacterium
TCTTTATCCTTATCCTTATCTTTATCTTCGGCTTTGGCGGCACTGCTGTCGCCTGCCGTTGAATCAAGCTGCAGTACACTGGTTCTCGCGGCAATACCGGTTTCCGTTATCGGATTGCCATTGCCAGTCAGGGACGGACCGGCTGTGCCAGCGCTGTTCCCCGACGGCTCCGGGAGAGTTCTTCCATTGGTAGTTATGGCATGCTCCGCTGCGGTAGAGGCATCATCCGTCCCGCTGATCCGGACACTGCCGGAAACTCTTAGGGCTGTTGCGTCGGTTTCCGCTTTGCCGCCCAGCATATTCAGATAAAATACTCCCTGGGGCTTCAGTGCCAGCGCAGCATTTCCCACCTGGCCGGGAGCCAGGTTCGGCCCGGCGACTGCGGTATAGTATTTGTTGGTGAAGTTTGCCATAGCGGAAATATTCATATTCCGCAATCTCAGGTTATCGGTGCTGCCGGCGGTAATAGCCACATTCACAGCATCCATGGAATTAACCGTCACATCTTTGCTGCCGGTTAGGGTGATATCAGCCGAGTTTGCCGACTTCCGGTTATATCCGGTCAAGGTAATCGTTAACGGGTCGGAACCGCTGCTGTACAGATCGCGCAGCGTCACATCATTACCGGCAAGGGCCATGCTATGATTGACCTGCCCCCTAAACACTGCGGTATCACCGTTGGCAATAAGATGATCGGCGTCGATCAGCAAGGGATTGCTGTCGGTTCCCAATGTACCGGTATCGGCAATAAACGTAACGGTATTGCCCTGGGTCGCGACTGAATTAATAGTATCATTGGTATTTGTCAGAATCGAACCATGGGCATGCAGCCTTACATCGCTCTGACTGTAGATTTCCGCCACTGTTAAATCATTGTATAAGCTGTCGATGTAGATGCTGCCAGCCGCCCTGGCAGTCAGGGCAGCACCGTCGGCCAAGCTGACACTGAATGGCGCAGCCTGAGTACCGATACTGCCGGAATAGCCGCCCTCAATTACCGTCCGGCCGCCTTTTATGGCCGTCAGCTTTTGCGCCTCCGTCCAATTAGCCTGAGCGGTATTCCAGGAAGTTTGCGCTTCATTCCAGGCGGCTTGCGCTATTGTCCAATTATTTTGCGCAGCCTGATAATTATTTTCTGCTTTCGTCAAATTGTCCTTAAACGATGCAAAACTTGTTTGGGCCGTCTGCCAAGCGTTTTGGGCATTCTGCCAAGCTTGTTTATTGGGAGGATACAATTGCTGGAGAGGGTCTAATTTATCCCACTTAGCCTTTGCTGCTTGGTAAGCCTCAAGCTTCGCCGCATAGTCAGTATTAGCCATATAATAAGCGATTTCCGCCTGGTTGTATTGCGCTTCGCTTGTCTCTTTGGCATTCTTAACCGTATTGTAAGCGCTTTGCGCCGCGTCATAAGCGCTTTGCGCCTCTTCGTAAGCCGCCTTTTCCGCCGCCAAATAGTCGCCGGCACTAATTCCCTGTAAAGCCGCTTTCCCCGAAGTGGAGACATCGTATACTCCGGCCTTGCCCTTAAGACGGATTGTACCGTTATAAATACCGTTCACATCATTGACCCGGGTACCGCTTTGAATGCTTTCAACATTAATTGGACTGGCAGAACCAATATACACATGGTCTCTGGCCATCGCCGTCAGCGTATCCGATTTTGTATAAACCGCTTTTCTGAGCGCAATATGAATGTTGTTATTGGCATCAATGGTTACATCATCACTTTCGGCAGCCGCCAGAGCCAGCCGCGCTGCACTGGGAGTCACCGTACCGTCAGCATTGGTAATATCTTTCAACGCAGCCGTATCGCCGGCTTTAATGACGAGTTCACCGTTATCTGTGCCAATTCCTCCCTGTTTAGCGTTCAGCTTGACATGGCGTCCGGTCACATTCGGATCCTGCAGGGTACTGTCCGTGCTGACCGTCTGCTTGGCAATCCCCAGGTCAATCGAATATTTCAGCTGGCTGTCTGTCCATCCTTTAGTCGTCATGCTGGCTCTGTCAGCATCGGTAAGCGTATACGTATAATTGGCATCATATGTGGCATTGCTGTTCAATTGACTGCTTACCGTACGGTACGTTTCCGTCTTCTGATCAATATACTGCTGCTGCTGTGCCGCCGTCATCCCGGCCTGAGTAAACATTAATTTATCGCTGTCGGTCGCCGTATACGTATAGTTCGGATCATAAGCATCCGCCGTATAGCCTGTCACCTTGCCGTTACTGTCATAAGATGCCGTCACATGGCGCAGGCGCCAATAGTCGAAATACGCCGATGTCTTGCTAGCGGCATAGGCTGTCAAAGCCTGATTGTTCAAGGCTGCCGCCTGATCTCCCTGTTTGACCTGCATCCGGTCCCATACGGCATTGAGTTCGTCAACCGTCCGCGTATCGGTCGTCTCCAGCGGATTGGCATCTACCAGCGAGCCGTTAGCCGCCTCAACCGTTACATCACCGCTTTTGGATTCAATATGCCCCAGCCTGAAATCCCCGTTTGGCTGGCGCAAATTAATATTCTTAGCGGCAATCGCGTCAACACTGTCGTCAACGCCGGTACCCATCACGCTGACATTCAATGCCTGATCATCACTGCCGATGGTACCGGCAGTGGATATCAGATTGATGCTGTTTGCACGAATCACCGCATTGCTGCCGCCTGCCGCCTGCAAAATACTGCCGTCACCAGTAAGAGTCACTGTACCATACTGGCCACTGCCATAGGTATCAATGTTATTGATCCGCAAATCACCGGCCGTAGCGTTTAAACTGATATCTCCGGCCTGGGTAGTCGCTGCTAAACTGCCTGATGAGCCGAGCAGCTTCACATTTATCGGCAAATCATTGCCAATCCCATTACCGAGACCACCGGCGTTTAATGCAATGGATTGCGCCGAAATCACCGCATCCTTATTGCTGCCGGTAATTGCACCATTGCCGGCCGAAACCGTAATTTTCCCGCCCTGATTGGTAAGTGATTTATTCAGTACGATATTGCCGCTGCCTTTGACATTAATCGCGGCATTGCCGGCATCATAGCCGATAAAGCTGATGCCAATCGGGTAATCGGCTTTAGCAGAATACGTATAAACATCTTTCGATCCGGTTTCGGTAGTCCGGTCCGTCACATAATGCTTGTAGAAACCGAGCCAGCCGCTTCTATAGGTATATTTCTGTTCTGTCACATTGGAATTAAGCAGGATATTTTTGTATGTCCGTTCCAGTCCTACATTCTCCAGGCTCGTATCCACAACGGCATAAGCGCCGTTAGGCAGCGATACCAATTGTCCGGTTGTCGTCGTGCTGCTTATCTTATCGGAATCACTGGTGACCCAGCCTAACGGATCCCAGCCCCACATGCCTTTCTTGTGATCATAAACATCCTCCGTCGTTGTTGACTTATCCTGCCCCAATGTCCATACATAGCGGGTGCCTGTTACCGGGCTATACCCGCCGTCAACCGTTCGGGTGGAAGAGCCGGAAATGGTTGTAACCGGAGCTTTGCCTGAAGTGCCCGTATAAGAAACGGTCGTCGCAATGGTACCGTCATCATTCCGCCCATACTGTGTAACCTGATAATAATGATTATTGCCGGCATCGGTGTAAACTTTTCCCGTATCGGTAATTTTAACAATTCCGTGAAGGCCTCCCGTATCAAGCGCATTCAGTACCAAACCGTAGGAGGTATTGTTGGTAATGCTGATGTTGCTGTAACCGTCCATGGCTTTGATATTGCCGCCGCCGGTATTCATAATCTGACCGAACAATTCAACCCGTCCGCCCTTGGTCCTGGCGTCACCCAATTCAATCTGATTGGTAGCAGGATTGTAATAAGCGGCTATGGTGCCGAAGGCATCATTTTGCAGGCCGGTAACCTGATACTTGGTATCTGACGGGCTGCCGGCAGCAGCCCATTCCTGTTTTTTATCATTAATAAACTGCCCCAGAGTCTTCGATTCTGTACCGGAATACTTGCTGTTGTTATCCAAGGTCAGGCTCCAGTTATCGACTCCGCTTTGGATCGTGCCGTTGATATTGAGATATTCGCCGCTGATATATACCGTACCGTTGGCAAAAATACCGCCGCTGCCATTAGCAGTCAGTTTCTTATCAAATCCTGACGTCGTAATTCTCGGCACGTTATTGAAGGTACTCTCCAATCCGCCTAAGAGGCCATACGTCAACTGCCAAGATGGGTCGTTATTAACTGCATTGTTCCACAAAGAACGGGGATCGCCGCCTACAGAGGTCAGTCCTGTGGTATATGCCTGGTATACATTGCCGTTAGTTGCCGTGATCTTAACGGTATCGGCAACAATATTCGGCTGGCCGCCGTCGCTTCCTCCCTGCAGTGAAATACTGCCTTCTTTATTGTATATATTGACTAATCCACTGGCATTGGTAATACTGTCGGTGATCTGGATATCGGGCCCGGAAGTGAAAATTTTATTTAATTTATCCCCGCTGTACAGTACGGAATCAAAAGCATTGCTAATGTTAACCGTAGGTTCAGCAGCTCCGTCCAAATGATAAGTAGTGTTGACGGCCGTTCCTGGGGACACATTATACGTTTCCGTTCCATTCGTCGATTGATAAGTAACCGTATCAACAACCTTGCTGACTTTTACATCGCCCCCGCCCCGGGGCAAAGAAATCTGCAGATTTTTGGCATCTGCGGCAGTTGACTTGTTCCGGCTGATCACATCTTGGGTACTCGTTACTTCCACGCCGTTAAGGTTCACATGTCCGCCTTTATCATCAATTGTCAGTTGATGGGTCCTTACATACAGCGGACTATTATTAATGATGGTAATACTGGAATCTTTGGGCGACTGGAGAATGCCGCCGCCGATAAGATTATCGGCGGTAACATTGATATTACCGCTCTTAGCCGTAATATTATTGACATTCAGATAGTAAACATCAGCGCTGGCCAAGGCAATTTTGCTACCGCTGCCGTCAGTCATCAGCATCCCCATACCGGCAAGCTGGCTGTCAATATAAGCGATATCGGAATCATAAGCGGCTATCGCTTTGTCGTCCCCGGCATAGTTTGCCTTTAAGTTCTCCAGCTCCTGACGGCGGGTAAACAGGTTATCCACCAAATTTTCCTTGGTAATATAGTAGCTGACGCCTTCTGAATTCTGTATTGTCACATTATAGGCCAAATTACCGTTCCCGGTATTTTCGTCTATGTTAAAGGCAGTGATATCTCCCTCTTTGATTGGATTAACGATGAGAACCTGCTTGTTTTGGATACCGGTTTCCAGTTTGCCGTTAACATTGACCGTGCGTGCAGTGGTGGCAGCACCGGAATTGTATTCCGTGGCAAAGGAAACATCCCCGCCGCCAAACAGCTTGCTGATTGCGGAGGCCAGCTTTGCCAGCGCCTCACGGTAGGCGTCCTCACCCTTACCGTAACCGACAGCGGTGACGGTGCCGGGTTCTGTCAGCAGGTTAATATCATTGACACTGCCCAGCCAGTTATTTTGACCAATATCGATCGTTTCCGTCTGGTTTACAGCAGCATCAGCCTTGGGAGACCCTTCAATCGGAATCACCGAATCATTATACAAATCCGTATTGGCTCTGGCGGTTATCGTGCTCGTCAGCCCACCGGCACTGCGGCCGGCGTAAAGATTAATATTACCGTCTGTTCGCCAAGTACGGACGGCCTCCCCGCTTGGCGAATCACTATCGGCCAGTGTTATAGCGATTATCGGATTAATGGCGGAATTCGTCGCACCCTGAGAAGCGCCGGCTAATCCCCATACATTAACGCCTACTGAAGTCTGAGCATCATCAGTGGTGTAGGCAGCCAGCGTAACATCGCCCACCGAATCAATTTTTACGTTTTTCCCTACGGAAACTTTCGTAGTAGGATTCATCGTAATAGTAGAAACCGCCTTGGCAATCTCAATCGCGCCGCCGGCTTTCAAGCTGGCCCCGTCATAGTCCTGCATATCGGTCAGGGCTTCAAAAACCATATCCCCCGGATTCTTTTTATCACCGATTAAAGCAAGGTTGGCGCCCTCGCCAATGACAATCTCCGTATTGCCGGTAAATAGACCGGCAGACTGGGCTGCCGCACCGTTTAACAGGCCGCCGGATCCCGCTTCCACGTTATCGTCATGATTGTCTCTCGCCGGCTTTAGCAAATGGTTAATCGCCTTAACGTTCAAATCTTTTGTGGTAATATTACCGTTAAGCAATGTTTCGACATTCATTGTCAGTGTATTGCTGCCAATCGCGCCGCTGGCCCCCGCCACCGAAGCATTCCGGCTGTTTGCATGGGAATGAACCGTACCGGTATATTCAGCCGTCATCGCAAGGGCTGCCGAATGAATCTGCGTATTGTCGTTGACGTTGCCGATGGCCGCCCATACATTATCCAGGGTATTCCCATTATTATCTGTGAGCTTATTTATATTGGTTGTAGCTTGGGCCGCCGCACCGCTGATGATGCCGCCGCTGCCGGCTGTGGCTTCGGCTGAGGAATCGTCATTGCCGCTGGCACTCACCGTTATGCTTTCGCTATCTGTCGTTCCTCCCGCAACGGTTATGTTCTTACCCAAATAAGCAGCAGCGTTAGGAGTCACGTCGGTTTCAGCCAAATTTGCCCCCACAGCGATAATGCCGCCTACTTTGCCGCTGGCACTGGCGCTTTCCTTACTGTCGGCATCGGCGGCAACGTTGATACTGCCTGCCACAGTAAAGCTGCTGTTATCGCCAAGATACGCCGCTATATTATAATTTTCTTTTGCGGTACTCTTGGTAGCATTCACATCGATCAAGCCGCCGCCGGAACCGGTAGCCTCAGCATAGGAGGATATTCCATCTGCGGGCAGTAAAAGATTAGCGGTTACGTTTAGCGCATGCAGCGGAGAATTATCCGCCGTATACGCACCGGTCATATTGCCCGAGCCAAGATACGCCTGCACGGTCGGGTCGACTTCAGCATCAGCCAGGGAAGCTCCCACGCTGAGAATGCCAAAATTATAGCCTTCGGCGATAGCCTTAGCGGAAGGCGTTGCTGTCGCCTTAACTGTTAGTTGGCTGAATCTATTATAAATCTCGTAAATGGTACCGTCCGCATTATAGTAAATAGTGGTACTGCTGGGTAAATTGAGCCGCACATTGCTGCCTGTATAGGCTTTGGTTGCGGATTTGACAGCAGCGGTGGCCTTGGAACCTCCCCCTGCGCCGACTCCGGCGGCTCCGGCCGTGGTTTTTGCCTGTACCGTATCAGTGTTGTCGGCTGTCAGGTTGAGGGTACCGCCGGCTCCCATACTCACCGAACCGTTATCCGCAATAAAAGCCTCAGATTTTCCCTCATCATCTGTGGTAGCAATGGCAGCGCCGATGCCGATACCGCCTACCCCTACACCGATGGCTTCCCCGGTAATCGTTGCCGTATGTGATGATGCTACAGTCAGCGTTTTAAGGGTATTGGCGACTACCGCCTTATCGACATAAGATTCCGTATCGGTTTTATCCTGCAGCGTGGTTACCGCCGCACCGCCGGCAAAGAATCCTGCACTTGGCGCAAGCACTGTACCGCTTAAGGCGGTATCCGTATTGGCTTGTACTGTAATTCCGTTGGCCGCGGTCAGTGTACCATAGGCATTCGTAACACCGTCCACATTGGCCGTAAACACCGCGCCAACTACAGCCGGCCCTGCCAAAGCCACCGAAGCACCTGCTACCTTTCCTGCAGCCGAATGATCCGCCTCCGCTTTTATACTTGCCGTGTTGACCGACATAGTACCCGAACCAACATAAGCCAAAGAGCAACTGCTGTCGTCAATAATTCCCGCCGCACCGGCAATCGCACCGGTAAAACCGGCTCCGCCTGCGGCAACGGTATCGGTGAAATCTTCCGCCAAATCGCTGTTTATTGACAGGTTATCTGCCGTAATATTACTGCCGGTACCAATATAAGCTTGTACATTATCGGCAGTCGAAATAATACTAACCGCGCCGCCTAGGGCAACGCCTCCGGCTACACCGCTGCCGACAATGCCGGTAAACTTCAAATCCTTTTGGGCTTTCACCTTTATGTCTTTACCGGCGCTGACTGCAGCATTCTTGCCGATCATCGCCACCGTTCCATTAGGTACGGCAGTACCGGCAGCAGCTTGAACCGCCGTGCCGTTGACAGTACTGCCGATTTTTACCGACTTATTATTCAAGCTGCTTCCTGCACTTTGTATGTCACTGTTTTGATAGCTGCCGAGCAGTGCCTGATAGCGAGTGAAATCAAGCTGATTATCCACATAATCCTCTACATCATCTTCCGCGGGGTTATTACCATTCGCGGCGTCTTTTTTAGCCTTCAAGCTGGCCAAAGCATCAGCCGTAAGATTATCGTCGATGCCATATACCGACACACTGCCGGCAAGCCCCACAGCACCTGCGGACACGCCCACCGTATAGCTTTCAATATTGCGTGCCGCCATGGCAATAACATCTATACCGCCCAGCGCATCAGCAGTAACATTGGCATTATCGGCAATATAGGCTGCCGTATCGTTTTTGATAAGACCGACATCCACACTGCCGGCCACTCCGAGGCCGCCGGCTCCGCCGGCTCCGCTTACCGACAGGATATTCGCAGTATTGACCGCCGCCACACTGACCGATTGTGCATTGTTAGAACTCCACCAAATATCTTTCGCTGTTTCCGCATTGCGGGAATTGATTTTAGCCTTGCCGATATAGGCCTTGGTAGTAGAATGGTCAATATCTACGCCCAGCGAACCGGCGACCCCGGCATATAAACCGGCACCGCCACCGGCTGCTACATCGGTTATTGTTTCCTTACTGTCCGCCTGTACCGTTAGCCCCTGGATCTGCTTAGCTGTCCGGCTGCCGTTGGCATCCGTATCGCCTGTATACACATTCCATGACTTACTATTTCCAGCATTGCCGCGTACCTTGGCATCTACGACCGCATTGTCGGCAATAAAACTTTCCGTATCCTTGGTAATATCCACCACACCGACCGAACCGCCGACGCCGGCCGCACCAAAGACTATCCCGGCACTGATACCGGCTGCTCCGGCCACACTCAGTACATCGGTTGTATCTTGAGCGGAAATTTCAATCCCGTCAATCGCCGTCACATCCGTATTGCCGCCAATATAGGCTTTTGTATCATCATTTAGGACGGTAGCCGTCACGGCGCCGGCTATGCCGGTTTCGCCGGCAGCCCCCAATGCCGCTGACAAAGCCATAATATTTTCATTGGCATTGGCTTTTACAGCAATATCGGCCATGCCAAAAGCAACATATCCGTCGTTACCTATTCTATGGGTAACCTGCGAACCGTCGGCAAGATAAGCTTGCGTCGTATTATTTACTACCGACACACCGGCTCCGGCCCCGATACCGGTAGCGCCGCCGCCCGAGAGGCCGCCGCCCACCGTCATTTGGTCATAATCGCTGGCAGCCGCCAGCAATAAATTCGAGTCAGTAAAACGATCAGTCGTAATTTTGCTGTTTTGTCCAATGTGGGCCTTTGTAGTGTCTGTCACCACATTAACAGCCGCTGCCCCGGCGAGTGATGTGCCGCCTCCGGCAACTCCGGCTGCGGTTGCCGTTCTAATGGTATTTTGGGTTGATGCCGATACGGCAATGCCTAAAACCGAACCTTTTTGTTCCTGTGCCTGGCGTTTTTTAGTCAGATTTTGGCTGTCGAGATTGCCATTGCCGTGGGTATTAATACCGGGATTGACGACATCGCCGCTGCCGTAATCTCCATACGAAATGTCAAACCCGCCCAGATTAGCAGTAACACCGTCGATGCTGTAACCCGGCCATGTCGAATTAAACGTATCACCTATCAATACCGTGGCCTGCACATTAGAGCCAAAGAAGGCCTGCACATTTTTGCTAACGATATTGACTCCAGCAGAAGCACCTACCCCCGCTAAACTGCCAGTCGAAGCACCGCCGGTAAGCTGATTAAGTTCACTGTCATCCTGGGCCTCTACCAGCAAGCTGTCCCCTGTAGTTACCGTCGTCCACGGAGTAGTGCTTGCAGCCGTATCTGCACCGATATAGGCTTGGGTATCGGTATTCATATTATTTACATTGCCTGTTCCCGACAAGCCGGCTGAACCGCCAACCGCCGCTGCGGCTCCCAGGGAATTTACATTTTCCTGGGAAACTGCTGTGACAAGCAAATCTCTTGCTACAGCTACATTTGAACCAGTATCGATATATGCATACGTTTTGCCGCTATTGTCCACATAAATAATGGACTGACCCGCAGCACTACCGCCGCCGGCGGCTGCCGCCTCCGACACATTGATATCATCCGTTGTAGAGGCATTGACAGCCATATCATAATACTGCACCTTTATCGGATCAATATTCGGACCGACATAAGCCTTAGTCGTAGGCCGATCCAGTATGGTTGCCACTGCTGCCCCTTCTGCATAACTGCCGGTACTTGGAGCAACCAGGATGCCGTCCAAATCACTTTGATGCGTGGCCTCAATCGTGAGAGCTCCTGCTGTAATCGGTCCTAACGTATAGGCCTGCGTCAGGCTGGACAAATCCTCTGTCAAAAGCGTTCCGGCTAAGCCGCCGCTCCCGCCGGAAAGACCGCCGCCAATGATATTGGCGTTTACATTCTGTGCACTTTGTGCCGTTATCGCTACGGAACTATTTAGAAGAGAACTGTCTTCCAAAACAGAACCGCCCTGGTCAACATAAGCAGCCGCATTGGTTTTCGCCGCTAACACACCGACGCTAACGCCGTAGGCTTGCGCTCCGCCGCTCACTGCACCTACACCGGAAGTAAAATCCAAGGTATTCTTGGCATTCACATTTACACTGCCTGTCGTTGCCGTGATCTTAGCACTGCCGATAAAAGCATTGGTTCCGCCTGTCGCAGCAGCAGTGCCATTCAAGCGGCTCCCGATGGATGTATTATGATTGCTTAAGGTTGTACCGGCATTATTGATATCGGTATTTTGATATTGTCCCAGCAAACCGGCATACCGGTCAAGGCTCATTTGGCTGTCGGCATACTCCTGGACATTGCTTTGTGAAGGATTATTCGCATCATTTGCATCCTGTTTAGCATTCAGTTGTTGTTTCGCCTGGTCACTGAGATCCGTGTCAACCGCATAGACAGATACACCGCCCGCTATTCCTACAGCGCCGCCCGATAGGCTGACAACATAACTGTCGATATCCTTATCCGACACGGCGCTTACATTCACCGCACTGCCGGTAACGGTACTGCCGTTGCCGATATAGCCGTCTGTCTCATTATTAATTACACCGACATCGACAGCGCCGGATACGCCTACGGCACCGCCGCCGGCCGCACCGCTGATCGAAAGCAGCTTAACCGTGTTATTCGCCCCGACATTGATGGATGCATGGGAAGAAACCGTATCATCATTACCGATATAGGCCCTGGTTGTGGAATCATCCACATTGACCGCCACGTTGCCGGCTACACCGGCATACAAACCGCCGCCGCCGCTGGCAATGACATCAGTTATATTTTCGCTGCTGACTGCCTGCACATTTACGCCGACAGTCATATAATCCGGATCATATCTGTCCAAATCGTCCAGATAATGATGAACTCCCAGTGCGGTAATGCTGGAACTGTCGTCGATATAGCTTTCGGTATCTTTGGTAATGCTAAGAATATCGACGGAACCGCCTGCCCCCCCCTTCGTAATGCCAATACCAACATTGCCGGCTACCGCCGTCACCTTGGTCGTATCCTGGGCAAGCACTCTCAGATTATTTCCTACATCAATTATTGTATTTTTACCGACATAAGCTTTGGTCGTATCATCCAGCACATTGATCACGCCTGAGCCGGCTGCTCCGACATTGGCGCTTCCTCCCACTGCCGCCGCTGCAGTGATGATATTTTCACCGGCAGCCGCCTTGACCCAGACATCCCGATCGGTTTCCTGATTCACATAACTCGCATCGTCGGTTATGCAGGTTTTAATCATACTGCCGTCATCAATATAAGAGGTAGTGCGATTCGTAATCACGGAAACTCCGGCGCCGGCGCCGACACCGGCAGTCCCGCTGACTGCCAAAGCACCGCCCAGCCCCAGTTCGTTATAGTCGCTGCCGGCCGTCACCAGAACGGTCGATTTATAAGCATTCACCGTCTGATCCTTGGTATACTGGCTGACATGAACATTTTTACCAAGATGCGCATCGGTAGTATTACTGACTACATTGACCAGCGCCGAACCGTCAGCCGCCACAGTTTTGGCTGCAGCGCCGCCGGCGACTACCGACTGAATGGTATTCTGCGCCACTGCCGTAACGGCCAAACCGCGTATCGTTCCGGTCTTTGGCGTTGCAATTCTTTTTTTCGCAGCCGCCGTATTGTCGATATCCCCGTGCTGATTGGTAGTAAAAGTTGGAGCCTTAACATCACTGTCACTATAATCCTGATAAGAAATAGCAAAATCGCCCAAATTAACCGTAACTTCCGGTCTATACCCCGTAAGCAGGAGGCTTGCATTGTCGCCGACAGTGGCCAGCGTCTTCTTCGTAACAACATTTACCCCAACGGCTGCGCCAATACCGGCATTTCCGCCGTAGGCGGCATCGCCGGCAACCAAAGTAAGGGTACTGTCATCCTCGGCTGAAATCACCCCACTGCCGGCAGCGGTAAGTGAAGCCGCTGTTTCCAGTGTATCGCCGCTCCGGCCCACAAAGGCCTCGGTATCCGTATTCATTACATGTACGTTGGCGGCTCCCGCTACTCCTACCTTGCCGCCGCCTGCCGCACTGCCGGCAAAGGATATGACATTTTCCCTGGAGTCTGCCTTTACCATCACATTGTCAGCCGCTGTCACAGCATCATCAGAATCAATATAGGCGTACGTATTCCCGCTGATCACATCTACTTCGGCGCCAACACCCACACCGGCGCTTTTGCCAATCGCCAAAGCTCCTGCCAAGCCTGTAGCTGCCGCCCTATTACTAGCCGAAATTTCCACACTGGCATCGCTGGCAGTCACCGCCGCATTCTTGCCAACAAAGGCCATCGTATTCTGCGTCATCACATTGCTGGCCAAAGATCCGGCAATTCCCGCCGAACCACCGCCCGCGCCGCCCGCGGCAAGCGTAACTGTCTGCGCCCCTTCAGCAGCCGTTAAAGCTACATTTTTCGCCGCTACCGCAGTTTTCGCCGCACTGGCTGTTTGCTTGCTTCTTTCGGCGGCCACCGCCGCCTTATCGGCGATATAAGCATAAACATTGTCATTAGCAATGGATACCGCCGCCGAAGCGCCGAGGCCATTGCCATCCGTATTAGCGGCCACCGCCGCCGAACCCGCCGTAGAAGATACTGTGCTGCTGTCATTCGCGCCTAAACTTAGACCGCCGGTAATATCTACCGCTTTTTTCGTATCGTCGCTGCCGCGAGAAACATATGTTTCAACATCATTGGCGCTGTAATTACCGGTCGCGGAAAAAGCACCCGCCATTTTGCCCTGGCTGGCACCGATTGCGGCTGTCAGAGCAACAAGATGACTATCCTCTGCGCCGGTAAGGCTGACATCTCCATTGCCGGTGATTTGAGAATCGTTACTATAATCGGCTACGCCGTTATCCATGATATTGACACCGAACGATGCGCCAACGCCGGCTTTGCCGCCATATCCCACCGCGCCGCCGACTGCAACGATAGTTTCATTATCCGCAGCGCTCACCGCCGTACCAAATGTCATTGGTCCATTCAGTTTCACCTGCGACTGGTCAATATAAGCGTCGGTATTATTTTGAAGCATATTGACACTGACCTGACCGGCAGCACCTGTACCGCTGGGGGCAATCCCGCCGCTGGCCGACAAGCTGTAAATATCAGAATCGTTATTGGCTGATACGGATAAAAAATCGTCCGTAATGGTAAAATCCGTTTTCGCTATATCTGCCTGGGTCGTGTCAAATATGCCGTTGAACATTAGCGCCCCGGCAATTCCTTTCGATGCGGCATTCGTATTCGCCGCCAGGGCCACCGCACCGGACAGGGCATAAATTCCCGTATCATTTGTCGCTTTAATATTGCTGCTGCCGACGGTTACCGTAGTCTTGTCCGCCGCAGCAGCATCGCCTACCAAAGCCACAGCCTTATCCTGCATGATATTCAGCGCCACATTAGCCGCCGCGCTGATTCCGGATTTGGCCTTGCTGCCGGCAGAATCGGCAGTCGATAAATTGGAGACCTTGCCGGTTACTTTATTTAAAGGGTCGTCATTATTTTCTTCAAAAAGGAAATGAATATCTTCCACCGGATCTGCTGGATCGGAAGTTTCATCGTCAAACAGGTAACGGATATATTCCACCGGATCGGATTCATCGCTGTCTTTGGCGGGTTCCGTTGTTTGCGGCTGATCGGCCGTAGCGCTGCCCGCCAAAGAAATGCCAACACTCGTACCGGTATTTTTACCGGTTACCGACAGAGAATTGCCCGCGGAAAGAGTACCTGTCGCCAAAGCCTTTGTATCCCGTTCAATCAGGTTAAAGGCAATGGAAGCGCCGATCCCAACACTGCCGCCTTCCGTAAGCCCTCCGGCCGCATTGATGTTGTACAGCGAATCAGCGGCATTAATATTGATACTGTTCGCCGCTGCAATCCTAGCCTGGTTGGCTTCCGCATAGGTGGTATTCTGAATGATATCGGCAATAACTGTTCCGTTGAAACCAATATCGGCGGTCTTACCGCCCGCAGCACCGATTGATGTGTTCTTTACATTGGTATCGGCTTTAATGGTAGCAGTATTGGCGTTAACCTTGGCAGCGGAATCGATATATGATTTTGTCGTATTTTTTTCGATAAGCACCAGCGCCGACCCGCCGCCGCCGCTGCCTTGGGAAGCATCCCCCCACAGATCCGCATCCGGCTTGGCGCTTTCCCGCGCCGCTTTAATATAATCATTCATCGGCGATTTTAAAAGGCCGGATAAATTTAAAGTGGTAATGTTATTCTCCGCTTGAACAGTTACATCAGCCGCTGTTCCGGCAGTGTTCTGATTAATCCTAGCGTTTTTACCAATATAAGATTCACTGTCGGTATTGTAATTCATCACATCAATTGAACCCGAGGCCGTACCTTTGCCGGCATCGCTGCTGGTCTGTGCCCAACTGGTAAACATAGCCTGGGAAAGGCCGAGATTATCACTCATAAAGGCGTTTTCCAGATTGGCCGTCCAATCTGTCTTCCAATCCGTCCAATGATTATCAAAGGGAATTGTCACATTGGAATGAACCGTTAAAGTTTTAGCCGCATCGGCTGTGGCATTATCGCCGATATACGCCTTGGCGGTGTTCTTATACTGCCCGTAGATGATAGCCGCCGAAGCCCCATAATCCTTTTTGTTGGCAGGCGTGTTTTCTCCCAGCACTACCGTATCGTCCCGCTGCTTTTGCTGTGCAATGGCACTCGTTTTCATCACATCGGTAACGGCGGCATTAACAGACATATTGCCGCCGGCACTCGCCGCAGCCTGGTTGTGCGTCTGTTCGGCCGCGTCGCCGCCGATATGAGCCAGAGCCGTATTATTGGAAAGGGTCAAGGCCATCGCACCCGCTATGCCTGTACTAGGCGGCACAAAGGGTTTATCATCCGGAGCTGAACCTTTTTTAATCCATCCTTTTACTGTCGGAACAACGCCATTGGCAATCCAGTCGATGACTGTATCCAACCCGGAGCCCGGATCCCCGTCGCCGACCACCGTTTGTGCATTCGTATCGTTCAGCGCCGTAGCAATAGCAGCGTTAACGTTCAAATCGGTACCAGCCGCTGCCGTGCCGTCAATATTGGCGATTGCATTGACATTGGAATGATTGATGGCCACACCGAAGCCCAGCAGCCCGTTGCCGGTCGAAGCCGAGGCCGTGGAGCTGATACTTTTGTCGCTGGTGGCATTAATGTTGATATTTTTCCCCGTCGCCGCCGTTGTCGTAATACTGGAAGTATCATCCAGCGTAATATCCGAATTGGAATCCAGTTCATTGTAGGTTACCATTACATTAACCGGGATTTTTTTATTGGTCAGATTCCCCACAACCGGGCATGGTCTCGTCGTCTCGCTGACCTTATTGGCGGTATGGGCCGTGACATTTACATTATCTCCGGCTGTAATGGCCGAGCCGCCCAGCATATTGACCACCGCATCGGAGTCCGACAGAATAACCCCCACGCCGCCGACCAGGGACATGACCATTGCACTGCTGGTAGAGGAAGACTCGGCGTCAAGGGTCACATCATGCACAGCCTCCAGTTTGCTGGCCGTATCGATATTGATGGTTGCATCGGCCTTAACCTTGGAAAAGCCGACTAACGGCCGGACATTTTCGATGGTGGTAAATAGACCGTCAATCGTCCCTTCCCTGGACAAAGCCCCCAACGAGGCAGTATCCGGCTCATCCCCGCTAGAGGAATCAAAATTCTGGGAAGCATCGTTCTGAGCGACGGCCTGGACGTTGACATTATTACCCTTGATGTGCGCAGCGTGAATATTTACGTCCGCTTTCGTCCCTGTTAAGGCGTAGGTTACCAATTTTGTTTTGCTGGCAGCAATCACGGAAATGGTTCCGTCATCGGTACTGGAATTGCCATCATTATTGCTTGCATAGCCGTTATTGGCAAAGGACAGCAGTTTTGCCCCGCTGTCTATGTCAATCTTGGCCTCATTTTCATAAGTATCATGGGCAACCAGCAAATTTAAGTCACCGGATTTACCGGTTGACAACGACTCATCCTTCTCATGATCACCGGCTGCCGTATTATTGGCTACCTTGCGGGTGGAAAGAATCGCATTGCTGTTCACCGTAATGCTGTCGCCGGCCGTTGCCGTCAGCCTGCCGCCATAGGTCAGAAAATTGCCGGTAAAGCTGATGTCCTTGCCGCTAACCGTTAAATTGCCGCCATTTGTCGTAATATCGGAATTGAGGCTGATCGTTCCTCCGCCCGAAGCAAAAAATCCGCCTGTTCCTGTTGTTACAGGCTTGTCTATCGTTATTGTGTTGGCAAAGACATTCACACTTCCTGTTGCCGTACTTGCTCCCGGAGGAACCTCAGCCGCTTTAATTGTCCCGCTATCCGTAAAAGCATCGGCTGTAATAGATAAAGAGCCTGTCAAAATACTGCCGGTTAATCCAACCGTAATATTCTTGCCGCTGTCGACAAGAGTTAGCTGTCCGCCGTTCGTATCAACCGTACCGTTAATCCCTAAATCTTGATTATTGGCCTTTATGTATACTCCGCCGCCATGTGAGTAAACAGCACTGCCGATTTTCAAGACAGCCTGATCTGTAAACACTTCAAGACCGTATTGCGTCCCTGCTGTATTGCCTACACGATGAGTTTCTACCGTGCCCGCTATATCAAAATTACTGCCTGCGGCTATGCTGTAATTACCCGGACTGTAAAAAAGGTCATCCTCTGTTTTTAATACCGGCAAAAATTTATTTTTTTCCGCTGAAAAAAAGCTGCCGGTCAAATTTGAGGTGAGATTGTACACATTAAGGGAACCGACATTAATCGTACCACTTTGGCTCACAATCATGCCGTTAGGATTAAGAAAATATACATTGCCGCCGATGACGCCGCCTTTTAATGACTTGACCATACCATTAATAACCGATGAGCTGCCGTTGACAACATTGATTAAGTTATCGGCATTATCCGGCACCAGCAGATTAACGATATTCCCATTACCGACAGTAAAGCTGGAAAAAGAATTATAGGCATTGTTGCCGATAATCGACTTAGTGGAGATATCATCGTACCAGTTGGTACCATCCTGGTAATAATTAAGCGTCGTTTCGGTCTGACCATCAGTGGCGATATTGTTGCCGCTATTGATATCGGAGTATTTTAAGCCGTAAATATGGCCTGTATTAATAAAGGTCCCTGGTAAGGTAAAATTCGTCCCGCGCCCGTCGATCACACCGGTATCGGTATTGGTCAAATTACCGGTGGTACTAATGCCAAAAGTTCCCCGGTACGCGTCGATAAAACCGCTGTTTGTCAGACTGCCTGTTGTACTGACAGCAAAATTTGCCTCGCCGCCGCTGTTGATTATGCCAGCATTATTTAGATTGCCGGTCACCGTTAAGCTGCTGTCATTGCCCGTCGCTGCTATTGCCGCGATGCCGTAAGCATTCAAATTGACCACATTGTCAAAGGTGCCGCTTGCTGACCCCGAGGTATCAAACTTGGCGCCGGTGTTGATAATACCACCCTGCCCGACACTGGTACCGCCAGAGCCTGTCCCCAAGGAAATGTTGGAAAGCGCATTAATGGTGCCGTTAAGAGTAATCGCTTTGTCACTAAAGGATAACGGCGCAGTACCGTTCGCCAATGTTGTAAACTGGCTCCATTCCGGAGTATTGCCTGTAAACAGTCCGCTCATATAAGCCGTCGACGGCGTGTAAACCGTTAACGATCCGACATTCAGCACACTCCCGCTGCCTGCTACGACTCCGTTGGGATTCAAAAAATATACATGTCCGCCGATGGCGCCGTCTTTTAGCGAATTGATCGTGCCGTTGATGGTAGACATGTTCGGACCGTTGACCAGATTCAGCAGATTATCCGCCCCAGCCGGCAAATACAGATTCACAATTTTACTGTCGCTGACGTTGAATTGACTGAAAGAATTCAAGGCGAGATTGCCGGAAACCGTCGTGGTCGTAATATTGGTAATTACCTTGTCTCCGCTGACACTGTTTACCACCGTGGTGGACGTTTTCCCGTCCGGAACTATCGAGCCTTCCTTGACGATACCGTAATTGACAAGCACGTCTGTTGCCGGAGAATACGCCCCGTCGTGAGGAGCGATAGTCGCGTATGCCGGATGAATAAAAGCATCGACATTCGTACAATCAATAGTTCCTTGGTGATAACCTTCCAGCCATGCATTAATATCGCCGTTAATAAACTTACCGCCGCTGCCCACATTCAAAGTAAAAGTCTTGGCAATGGGAGTAATTGTTCCCGAATTATTAAAAGTATTATTGCCAATATTCAGCGTAAAATTATTCAGCGGATTGGTCTGGATGGTCGCTCCGACATTTGTAAAATCTCCGCTGTCAAGGCTAATCGTAAAGTCTTTATTTACTCCACCGCTATATATCCTGCCGACATTTCTCATACCTCCGGCCACGATTTCAATGCTGCCGTCCTGATCGGTTTTTACGATTGTATTTCGGTTCTGATCCACATACCCCCAGCCATTGGTATTCACTACAGAATCGAATAAACCGGCCGTCGAACCTGCAGTATCAAAATTAGCGCCGACATTGACTTCCGCGCCTTCTCCTATCCTTACGTTGTTGAGTTTAATGCTGTTGACGGCATTCACACTGCCGCCCTGAATATAAATCAAGCCGGTTGGATCGATGGGCAAAGTGCCGTCCATAACCTGTTGCACTGATGTGGTATTTAGCTGATTATTGCTGTCAAAAAACTTATTGACAAAATCCTGGGTGGGAGTATAAATCGCCAGCGATCCGGCGTTAATACTGCCGGTACCATTTTCATTCCGACCGACTAACACACCCTGCGGATTGAGAAAATACAAATTGCCGCCGATCTTGTTATCCTTAATCGAGTTGAGGGCACCGTAAATCTGGGACTGACTGCCGCCGTTGACCAGATTGATTAAATTAGCGGCGCCGGCCGGCAAAATCATGTTTACCGTATTGCCGGCTGTTACATTAAACCGGCTAAAG
This sequence comes from Veillonellales bacterium, assembly GCA_039680175.1. NCBI lineage: Bacteria > Bacillati > Bacillota > Negativicutes > Veillonellales > Veillonellales bacterium. The sequence goes on from JBDKTO010000019.1 coordinate 19,744, forward strand.
GAGTTAATACCGGTAGCGCCGTTGCCTGTCGTAGTGGTCGTTGTAATATTGGTAACCTTGCTATTGACATCATTAACCGTTGTACCTGTCTTGCCATCTGTGGCAATATTATTATTGGCCGCGTCCGTCACCGGTATGCCAAAATTCATGGTCGCAACCATAATGGCCGCTGCTGCTGCCGGTGAAACCCAGCGGGTGAAACGACTGGCCCGCTTGCTCTGAACCCGCTTTTGCCGGGTGGCGATGAGAGTTTTTTGCTGCTGTTGCTTCAGCCACCATCCCCGATAGTAGCTTCGATGACCTCGCTGCCACGCCCGACGCCATTTTCTCTGCATTTTCATCGATAAACTGCCTCCAGTTTATTACTATTCGTAAAAAATTCTATAATTTTTCTGAACAGCAAATTCTAATTTTGCACAAATACCAAAAATAGTAAAAAATCCAATTCACTTTAATTATAAAGTAAGTTGAATTTAAAAAATACTACCCAAAAAGGTACTTTTATTTAATTTTCATTTAATTTTTTGCTCAAAAAACACTTTTGTCAGTTCCGTTCGATTGTTAACACCTAATTTTATAAAAATATTGTGCAGCGCTTTCTTTACAGTGTCCTTAGCTATCCGCAAAGTTTCTCCAATAGCCTCATTGGACATTCCTTCCGCAACAAGTTCTACAATTACCTTTTCCCGTTCAGTAAGCAGCCGCTCTCCGCCAGCACTGTCCAACCCGGTCGAAACCGCCTGCCATTTGGCGGCTATTGCCGGAAACATGCTGCAGACCCTGCCAATAAAATCCCGATAATGACCGGTTGTCGTCAAATCGATCAGCAAATCAGCAATATACTCGCTATTTTCCACAAACGGCATAACAACATGATCAGGAACCGCAATATTCAGCGCTTCCTGCAGCATAGCCCGTGCCTCCTGGCGGCGCCCAAGTTTCTCCCGGGCACCGGCAGCGAAGATATAGATATATACCTTCGCCAGCAAATTGGGGTAAACGGCGGCTGAATCGAGCATTTGATCGGCAACACCGGTTAATTTATGATATTGGCTGCTAATTAACAGCGCTTTCCCCCAGAGAATATTTAAAAATGCATGAATAGGCGCATAAATGATATCCGGCATATCGCCCCGATAAATCCAGGCGGGAATTTTATCTGCCTGTTTCAAGCAGGAGAAAATAAAGCTTTCACACATATCCAGAGTGTAAATATAAATATGCATATAGGACGGCTGTTTCTTTATTTCTTCCCGCATCCGCCGCAAACTGTCCCGCACAGCGGCAAATTCTCCTCTGACAAGCGCCAGCCGTATCATAACAAACTTTGCGCACAAAATGATTGAAATTTGTTCTTTAGATTGAGCAATATGTAAAGCTTTATGAGCAACAATTTCCGCGTTGTCAAAATCACCAATATAATAATACCGCTCAGCCGCCATGACATATTCTGCCCCCGAACCGTGGCCGCTGGTAATATAGTAATAATTGGGAATTTCTTCTGTGACAGTCTTGACTAACGTCTCCAGTTGCCCGCTCTCACGGTAATACAAGTATAACACTGAGGGCGAGCCAAAGGTCCACGAAGTTTGCGGATCAAGAAATATAGACGGTCCGTGCAGCAGTTCCCCGGCCGCTTTAAAATGCTCGGTCATAGCGTTAATGTCATTATACGCAGTAACGCCCTTCAAAGCCTCAAATTCGCCCCTAAGGTTCACCCCGGCCTGATCGTCTATCCCGGGCATTCCTTTGATAAAGCCCGCCAATTCCTCCAGCTGCCGGGTCAACAATTCCAGCTCTTTGGTAAGAAACAAGCTATACGCATATATAACAGCAGCCAGCGGATGCCTTTTTTTTATCTCAGCCGGACATTCCTGAAAATATTTGTTCCGCGCTTCTTTCATTTGTCCGGCAAACGCTGTACCCCTGGCAGCTTCAAACGCAATCAGCAGTTGATCAAAATCGGCACCTTGGTAAAAACAATCCATGGCGCGGCTGTAATCGCCAATGTGCGAATACCATTCGCCCGCCCTCCTCCAGCAAGCGCGGCGCCTGTCTAAATCCTGCCGGTCAAAGAGCTGCCGCAGAAAACCCGTCAGAATATTATGCATGCAGTATGTACGGCTATCATAATCAAAAGTAATAAAAGCGTTTTCGGCTGTAAGCCGCACCAATAAGTGCGCCGCATTTCCCTTTCGCCACATGTACTCAGCCTGCGGCAGTGAAAAGTCGGTGAAAATACTTATCATGATCAGAAATTCTTTCATTTCCGCCGAACAAGGCTGATAAACCACCATGTCGATCAATTCGTCCAGGCTGGCAAAATACCGATCGATCCGCCCATACCGCCGATAACCGAGAATACAGAGATAGACGGCGGTAATCCAGCCTTCGGTATACGAATGAAGCAAAGCGGCTTCTTTGGCATTCAGCCTGACGCCGCACATTCGGCAATACTCAACAACCTCCCTGTATGTAAGCTCAAAATAGCTTTTATCGAGAACCAAGCAATAACCCTTGATCGACAATTCAGTCGTATTTTTGCCGAAAACACGCCGGGATACAATCACAATATGCAGTCCCGAGATTTCCGCTTTTGCCAGCCGCTCGAAAAATCGGTCGATAACATCAGAAAGCAGCAAATTATAGTCATCAAGCACAAGGAGCGTTTTCTGCGGAAACGTAACGCTGCCAAGCAGTTCAACTGCCTGTTCGATGAATACGGTCTTATCTGAAACACCAAGCTGACTAAGACATTTGGCGCATATTGGGTCGAGGTTCTCAAACAAACGGCTGAAGCCATTCCAAAAACTGGTCACGGAAGAGTCATACACTGTTTGCCAAAGCACGTTAGCTTTACATTTTTGCGAGTACTCCGCAATGGCAGTTGTTTTACCATAGCATACCGGCGCTTTCACTAACGTCAGTGGATATTTCCATATTTTAGGTAATACTTTGCTAAGACGCTTACGTGTGTATAATATTTTAGCATCATTAACCATGGTAGTACCTCCAAAAACCGCTGGCTTAGATTATTAATTCTGTGGTTTTGTTCCCAGCCATATCTGTGGTCCAGAAAACCGACTATATATTACATTAATTTTACATTGCCTTTGATTTTCCTTTTATTGCTCAAATATCACAAATAAACGCCAGCCAATTTTCCAAATTTTATCATTGGAAAATTGGCTGGCGTTTATTTATTCCCTTTTTGACACATTATGTGACGAAAAGGATTACAGAGACCGATTCGAAGAATGTTTATACATTTTCCGCCAAAGCTGACTATCCAAACCGGTAATTGCGTCTACGCTCTCGCCTGTACCATTCTTAGCACATCCTGAATTTACGCATCTGCCTTCTTTAATGAGCCAATCAAAGAAGCAAAATGTACGTCCCCATACTTTCCACGCTTTCAGTCCTTTCGGCGCGGCCTATTCCTCCATCGCCATTAACAATAATTCAGCTACATCCATCACCTGTAATGGCAATTTCTCCGTCCGGGCTGCTTTTTCCAGCATTTGTTCACATTGCTGACAAGCAGACACGACAATCGACGCACCAGTTGCCTCAGCCTCTTTTATCCGTTTCCGGGCAATGGCGTCTGCCAGACTCTGATCGGCCCCCTGCAAATTCCCCCCGCCGCCACAGCAGGTGGACTCTTCTCCGTGAGTCGCCATCTCAACCAGCTTAATTCCGGGGATACTATTAATAATATACCGCGGTGGATCAATGACCCCGCTATTACGTCCCAAGTCGCAAGGATCGTGATAGGTTACTGTTTCGTTTAACTCGTTAGGAACTAGTTTTCCCTGTTGGATCAGTTCTGCCAGCAATTCCGTTGCGTGAACCAGCCGGAAGCCGAGATCCTCCTTTAAAATTGCTGAATATACGTGGCTCCAGACATGGTAGCAGGATGCGCACCCCGTAACCATGGTCTTGGCACCCAAATCCCGCACCTTTTCCACATTATGCCGGACATATTCAGCAATCTCCGGCTCATGCCCGCCAGCCAGCAAGGGAAAACCGCAGCACCATTCTTCCCCGCCCAATGTAGTGAAACTAACTCCTGCTTTTGCTAATAATTGCACCATAGCAACAGGTACTTGGGCGGCACGCGGGAAAAATGAGGATACGCAGCCGACAAAATAAACGATTTCCGCCCCTTGTTCCTGATCAAGGTAATCCGGCACTTCATCTAAATCTTCAGCCCAGTCAAGTCTGCTCTCATTAGCAAAATTAGAAATATTCCGCTTCCGCTGCAAATTTGCCGCGATGGCATTATACGCTTCCGGCGCCTTGCCCTCGGCGACTAGTTTTGCCCGCAAATCCTTCCATAGGGATTGGAGATCGATTCTGGCGGCACAAGAACGAGTGCAGGCGCCGCACATGGTACATTGGGTAATTCGCTTGGCATATTCCGGACTAATCTTATCATGGCTTTTTCTGGCAAACAATTCGCGTGCCAGCGAAATCTTAGCGCGGGGCGTTGCTGATTCCCAGCCAATTTCCCGGTATACCGGACAATCAGTCCGGCAATTGCCGCACCGTCCGCAGATAAGGGATTCATTTATTAGATCCTTATAAAAACTGCGCGAACTCATAACTGATTCCTCCCCGCTTTTCCCCTATATACGCAGCGGCTGGCAGCCAGCAAATCCATTCCCGCCTTAAAAAATGCCGGTTTGAGCAGCAAAGGCGCCCCATATCTTTTCCCGGGATTCATAATATTCTTAGGATCAAGCAGCTGCTTGCGCCGTTTTAACTCGTCAAGTTCTTTTGCTGTTTGGCATCGGTTCAAATAGGGGGTGTTCCAAAGGCCAATGCCGTACGGCATACCGCCGAACTTTGCCCCAATATCATGCAGCTTTTTTACCAGGGCCAATCCTTGCAAATATTCAATGGTATCCCGTTCATCCGCCTTAAACATTGTCATAATCATTACATTTTTCTCGGATACAATATGGCCGTAACTTTTGAAATCCATTCGCTGTTTACTGCCAAAAGCAGCTGTCTTTGACAAATAGTCTGTCAGGTTATTAATTGGCAGCAGAATTTCCGCCCCTAATAAAGAGGGACCCTCCCGCTTTAAAACTAAAGAATAAAACCGGTGCTGCCATTCCTGCTCAGCTTCTGCCGACCCCAAATCCCTGCCTTTCGCCGCCTGCAGACAACGCTTATATGCTAAGCCTGCTTCGTCCGTTTCGGCTTTTGAGCCATCATCATCAAAGGCAACCGTATATACTTTCCCCGTGTGCGGACTTGCCAACTCCAGACGCTGTCTAAGTGAATTGCATCCCGGATCGCTAAAGTGTAAATTAAAGGGCTTACTGTGCAATGCTGCCGCCGCTTCAATAAAGTCCTGCATTTGTTCGGCATTCTGGAATGCGGCCAAGCCATGCCATTGTGTTTCCGGATAAGGACGTACTTTAAGTTCAACTTCGGTGACAATACCTAATGTTCCCTCAGAAGCCGCAAGCCAGGATACCGGAGGATCGCTGCTTTCATCCAGTTGCCTGACACTGCCGTCAGGCAGCACCACCTGAGCCGAAATGACTTGCTCCCTTACCGAACCGTATTTTAAACTGCCTATTCCATACCCCATCATAACCAGCCAGCCGCCAATAGTAGCCGATTGTGCACTGCTTGGATACGAGCAGGCGGCCAGCCCCAGCCGGTTAAGCTGCCGTTCCAATTTCCACCAAGGCATACCTGCCCCAACCCGGACAACTTTATTATTTGCATCGACAGCTGCCAGGCTGTTTATGCCATTCATGTCAAGGATAATGCCCTTGCGTGTACAAACAGCATTAAAATAAACAGTCGATCCTCCGGCGCGTGTTGTTATTGCTATGCCCCGTTCATTGGCTAGTTTAACGACCCAGGCGACTTCTTCGACGCTTTGCGGCCTAATAATAATATCTGGCTGTGTATCCGCCAGAGGCTTGGCTAAAAAACCGGGAATAGGCGCTAAATCCCGCTGATAAAAACTGAGTTCGAATTCTTCAGTCGTGGCGCGGTCGCCAAAGGTATTCTTTAATTGTTCAACTGTTTGCGCATCCATGCATTTCCTCCTTCCTTACGACATTAGAATAGTCTGTCTCTGCGGGTACCATTGTCGTCGGCGCTATTCGAAAGCGTCAAGCGCTTTCACAATTTTCGTAGACAAATAAGCCATCGACGGCGACCCGCCAAAAGCTACTGCTACCGCTGCCGCTTCCAAAACCTCTTCCCGGCTGGCTCCTTCTGCTAAGGCATTTTTTACATGAATATTCATACAGTACTCGCAGCGTACGGCAAGAGCAATGCCGACGCCGATCAGTTCCTTATATTTGCGTTCCAGTTCCCCTTCCACATAGGCCGCCTGATCCATGTGGACAAATGCGGCCATAAGTTCAGGACTTTCCTCTTGTAATAGGCTCATTCCCTCTTGCAGCTCACTCATTAACTCCATGCTGTCTCCTGCCATTTATATCCCCTGCCTTTTGATTTTATTGAACACGCAGCCTATAGTTAAATGAAAATTTTATGCGGTTGTTCTATCAGTTTAATAAGCAGCGCCAAAAACTCAGCCGCCGGAGCCCCGTCGATAACTCTATGGTCAAAAGAAAGCGAAAGCCCCATAATAGGTCTGATAACAATCTGATCAGCGACTGCAACGGGTTTCCTCACTGTCCGGCCAACACCTAAAATAGCTGACTCAGGTTGATTGATAATCGGTGTGAAATAATCAACCGATCCATAGCCTCCCAAATTTGTTACGGTAAAACTGCCCCCTGTCATTTCTACCGGGTCAAGCTTATTTCTCCGCGCCGATTTGGCAAAATTCTTAATCTCTTTACTTACCTCGGCTAAGCTCTTCTTATTGGCGTTCTTCACGACCGGGACGACCAGGCCGTCCGGAATAGCAATGGCAACCCCAATATTGATGTCCTGCAATATCAATATTTCATCACCATTTAATGTAGCGTTAATCTTGGGATGAACTTCCAGGGCTCTGGCAGCCGCTTTAACCACTATATCAGTCACCGAGATTTTTTCGGTTTCTTTGACATCGGCGTTAATTGTAGCGCGCAAAGTCTGTATGGCGGTTAAATCAACCCCCACATGATGCGTGACTTTAGGTGCCGTCTTCCAGCTGTTGGCCATATTCTCGCCAATTACTTGGCGCATCCCTTCATAAGGAAGCACTTCAATCGTTGCACGACTATCCTTAGCGGCACTCTTTTCAGTTATCGCCTGTTCAATATCTTCCTTGACAATTCTCCCCTCAGGTCCTGAGCCGGCAAGCTGACTATAGTCAATTTCGTTTGCTTCAGCCAGCGCACGCGCTGCCGGTGAAATTTTAACTTTTGCGCCTGGTACAGCAGCTGATGCGGCCATTGCCACTTTGCCTGCCGCTGTTTTAGCCGCTGCCGGAGTTGTTTTTACCGTATTATTAGCCGCAATGATCTGGCTAATATCTTCACCGGCACTGCCAATAATGCCTAAGAGCCCGCCGACCGGCAATTTAGCTTTTTTATTCGCAATAATCTTAAGCAGCGTCCCCTCGACCGGAGCCTCGATTTTATTAGAAATTTTGTCGGTCATGACTTCAAGCAGATCTTCGCCCTTTTTAACGCTGTCGCCCTCATTTTTCAGCCATTTCCCCACAATGCCTTCCTTCATTGACAAACCTAGTTTTGGCATATTAACTGCTGTCGCCATCATTGTCCTCCTCTTGACTGTAATATCAATTGCCTTTTATGTTGTAGCCTCGTGCAACCGCTGCTGTAAGTGCAGCAGCGGCGTCGATCACCCTGGGACCGTCAAAAGTCAATTTTATCTGCACTTTCTCGTCCGGACGAACTTCAATTTCCCGCTCGCCGTCTAAGGCAATCACACAGGCTTCACTCAATTCAACAACTTCGCCAATTCCGATATACCTATATTTTTGAACAGGTACACATTCAATTAATCCCGGCGCAATCGGGGCGCGTATTTGCAAATTGCCCGCTCCGATCTCAATATCAGCACCTCTGGCCTCACCGGGGCCGACTGGCACCAAATTGCCTGGAATTGAGGATATTCCTATATTATGCGGCTCGCCGCGCGTTACTAAAATTCGCCTTATCTTGGCAACATCCCAAACCGCGCGCGAGCCAATAAAGGAATCCTTAAGAATAACTGCATCAACAATAGCGCAATCTAGCGGCTGACCATTTTTATAGATAACTAATTTCTTGCTTGGCTTTATCGCCGGCTCTCCTGCTACAATTCCCTCGGCGATTACTGCCGCCGCCATACCGGCAATTGTCCCTTCAATTAAATTAGGAAAAACATTATTGGTTCCTGTGGAAATAGGAAGAATGGGTACATCCCGGCAGCCTTTTGCCACTAATCGGTTGGTTCCATCACCACCCAGCGTTATTATGCAGTCAACCCCGCTGTTGGCCATAGCTTCGGCGGCATTACAGCTATCCACTTGTGTCCCTGTAACACAAATATCGGCGGCAGCGAATTCCATATCAGGGCTGTGCCGGCTGCAGATGTTTGCCAGCGCACCGGCAATAATCCCATAATACTCCGGCATATATGTTACCTTCGTCACCCCGGTTGCAGCCAAACTTAAAATAAGCCGTCGAACAATATTAACTTTTTCAAGGTTGTCAACAACAGTTCCATAGGCCACCAGCCGCCGGATATCTTTACCTGATGCCGGATTAGCGATGATACCAACATGTCCCATGCTTCCCGTTTCCCGCCTTTATCGTTAGTTAAAACAAACTTTTTACCGCGTCTATAATCTTTTCTTCGCTCGGAATAACGCTATTTTCCAATACCGGACTAAAGGGAATTGGTGTAAACGGCATAGCCACCCGTTTAATCGGCCCATCCAAAAGATCAAGTCCCTCTTCCGCAACAATCGCTGCAATTTCTCCCCCAAATCCGCCCGTCTTAACCGCCTCATGGACAATCACCAATTTCCCGGTTTTAGCCACAGACTTTAAGATACTCTCCGTATCAAGGGGTATAAGTGTACGCGGATCAAGCACTTCGGCGGCTATACCTTCCTGGGCAAGAGCTTCGGCTGCCGCCAGTGCCTTATGAACCATCCAGGACCACGCCACAATCGTAACGTCAGAGCCTGCTTGCTTTATGTCGGCCTTCCCCAGCGGAACTGTATACTCACCTTCGGGCACTTCCCCCTTAAAACCAAGCAGCTGTTTGTGCTCAATGTACACAACCGGATTATCATCGCGAACAGCAGCCGCCATCAAGCCTTTAGCATCTGCCGGGGTAGACGGCATAACTGTTTTGATTCCGGGAATATGAGTAAACCAAGCCTCCATCGACTGGGAATGCTGCGCGGCAGCCCCCATACCCGCGCCGCAAGGAGTACGTAATACCATGGGTATCGTAGCTTTACCGCCAAACATGTATCGCATTTTTGCAGCCTGATTGAACAGCTCATCCATGCAAACACCCATAAAGTCAACAAACATGATTTCGGCAATCGGACGCAAACCGGCTGCGGCCGCACCCACAGCAGCCCCCACAATAGCAGTCTCACTAATCGGCGTATCTATTACTCTGTCGGGAAACTCCGTGACCAATCCGCCCGTTACTCCAAAGCAGCCGCCAAATTTGCCCACATCTTCGCCCCAAATAAATACGTTAGGATTTCTTTTCATCTCATTGCGCATTCCGTCGCGAATGGCCTCGGCATATGTCATTTCCATCATCGGATCACCCTCTCCTGATTATTTAACCTGCATAAACATCTTTTAAAACGTCTTCGGGATTCGGATTTGGACTTTCTTGCGCAAACTTAATGGCTGCTGCTATTTTTGCTTCAACCTTTGCCTTAATTTCTGCTATATCCTGAGAATAGTTAAGCTCAACCAGTTTTTGCTCTAATCTCGGTATGGGATCTTTCTTAATCCAGGCTTCCTGTTCAGCCGGATTTTTATAGGCACCTGGATCGCCCTCAAAATGGCCGCGCCACCGCCAGGTTTTACACTCAATCAAACTAGGACCGTCGCCTTTTCTTGCCCGTTCAACAGCCGCAGCGGCTGCCTCATAAACTGCCACCACATCATTGCCGTCAACAGTCATACCGGGTATCCCATAAGCGGCGGCACGGTCGGAAACATCCGTTACCCGCATATGGTCCCGCTGATAGTTTGAAATACCATACATATTATTTTCACAAATAAAAACCAGCGGCAGCTTCCAGATTGAAGCCATATTCAAGGCTTCATGAAAAGTACCGCGGTTTGAAGCTCCATCACCGAAAAAGCAAACCGTGACCGCATCGTTTTTCTTATATTTACAGGCAAAGGCAGCCCCGGCGGCAATAGGCTGTCCGGCGCCAACAATACCGTTGGCTCCTAAAATTCCCAGCTCAATATCAGCAATGTGCATGGAACCGCCTTTCCCCTTGCAATAACCGGTGGCTTTGCCGGATAATTCAGCCATCATTAGATCAACATTACCGCCTTTGGCAATCAAATGCCCATGGCCACGGTGTGTACTGGTTATATAGTCTTTAGTTTCTAAACTACCGCAAACGCCGGTAGCAACGGCTTCCTCGCCAAGATACAGATGGACGAACCCCGGCAGTTTGTTATCAGCAAACAACTCCATAGCTTTACTTTCAAACGCCCTTATAGTCAGCATGGTTTCATAAAACCCAAGTAGCTTTTCCTTATTAAGTTCCATGATCTTCCTCCCGCTTTTTAATATTGACCACATACGTTCCTTGGGCCTGTCCTTTTTTCACGGCACATCAATATAGACAGTCAGTGCCGCAACAGCTGCAACAATGTCATCACCCTCCCCGAGTGCCGGCAGATGCAATCCCTTAACCTCAACTCCTCCTAATACAGTTTCTACTGTCACCGTGCCAAACGGCACAATACCTCTGACTTCATCAACATTAACTTTCTCCGGCTGGGGACAGCCGATTTTCACCTCAACCTGCATCTGGTTAGGATCCTGAATTCCAATAATGTCAAACAGCCCGCACAGACAACTTCGCGACATGGCGTCCTTCACTGCTCTTTGCGCCGCTTTTGTAACATTGCCGCCATGTAAATCGGCACCCATACCCATCTCAATAATATAGCGTTTGCGTTTCACCCTATCACCTCTATTCCTCAAGAATATTCTTCGTATGCTGTTAATATTGTGCAATCTAATGCTAAAAAGTATGCACCATTATCCCGCAAAAGATACGTTGAAAATCAGCATGCATAATTTAAGTAAAACTAAATAATTTAATGAGATAATAACTAGAAATATGTAATAAAGAGGTGAAAAAGCATTATGCTGACATTAGGAATAAAACCTGGCAACTACGTTATGATCGGCAAAGACATCATGGTTAAGGTCGTCAAAGGTGACGATAAACATCTAAGGCTGGCAATAAATGCACCGAAATGTATAAATATTGTTCGCGGGGAAGTATACGAAAGCAGCTTAAGGAGTATCCAAGGAGAATAACCAAAAAGAGCTGTCTCAAGCAGGTTTTAACGCCTGTTTGGGGCAGCTCTTTTTCATTAAAATTCTCTGTCGCATTCCATTTACACCGTTCGCGCTACACTCCCGCTGTTTACACATGTGGAGCTATTATCCTTCTGTAAATAATAGCCAATTCCCCGTACCGTCTTCAATTTAGATAAGTTAATCTTTTTGCGCAAGTAATGAATATATATATTGATTGTACTTTCTAACGCATCGGAATTATAACCCCATACCGTTTCTATAATCCGTTGCTTGGTAATTACTTGTCCACAGTTGCGTATTAATAATTCTAACAGCTGTGATTCTTTCAATGTTAAATGAATTATCCTGCCGTTTTGAGTCACTTGAGCCCGCTGGGGATCAAAAATAATATCGTTAAAAGTTAAGATCGTATCCACGATATCTTTATTTTTCCGCCGGGCTAGTGCGTACAATCTTGCTACTAACTCCACAGTAAAAAATGGCTTGACCAAATAATCATCCGCCCCGGCATTCAAGCCTTCCGCCCGAGCTTCGGGGGTATCTTTAGCCGTTAGAAAAAGCACGGGAGTAGTATATCCCAGTCGGCGAAATTCTTTCAGCAGCAAAATACCATTCATATAGGGCAGCATGCGATCCAAAATAATAACGTCATAGTTCCCAGTACAAGCCATGTCCATGCCTATTTTGCCATCCAAAGCAGCATCTACCACAAAGCCATTCTTTTTTAACAAATGCGATAGTGCTTCAACTAATTTATTCTCATCATCTACCAGTAGCAATTTCATTTTAAGTATCCTTCAAGATCACATCCCTGTGGAAAGTTCCTTCCTTGGACATTCCTATATATATGTATTATCATATTATTATTTATTTTTTATTTATTTTATCATTTGTATTTTATTTAATTTACGTTTAACTTTTTTTTACACTATTTTTTTTATAAAAATCGACAATAATGAAACGTTTTTGTAAATTACTAAACGAATTATTAATAATTCGTTACGATAATTTTATTAGAAAATAAGAAAGGAGGTACTTCCCCCAAAAATGCAAGGGGGGAGCATTTATTTAGGTAATTGATGTCGCGTTAGCGAGTCGCTCTTTCCAGCAAAAAGTCTAACGCAAAAATGGTGCACGGAAGCTAAATTTTAATCAAATTCAAGGAGGAATAATTATGTCACTGGTAATTAGTACAAACTTATCCGCTTTAAACACCACCAATCAATTAAACAAAAACACTTCGCTTATGAATTCATCCCTGCAAAAACTATCATCCGGGTATTCCATCAATAGTGCGTCCGACAATTCGGCAGGTTTGGCCATCTCCGAAAAAATGCGGGCGCAAATCCAAGGCCTCGACCAGGCGAGCAGCAACTCGCAAGATGCCACATCTTTAGCCCAGACAGCAGACGGCGCCCTCGACGAAACCACAACCATTTTAAAACGCATGCGGGAATTGGCTGTGGAGGCATCGTCTGATACTTTGACTGACGATGACAGAACTTCCGTCCAGGATGAAACCAACGAGCTGCGGCAGGAACTCGACCGTATCTCAAATGACACGGAATATAACACCAAGAAATTACTCAACGGCGACAGCGGTTCTTCTACCGCCGTATCCGGTACCAATGCATCTGCCATTGATACTACGCTGACGACTGCCGGCAATAATACCGCATCAGGCACTTACACGGTAAACTATACCGCTGTTGCAACCCAGGCAACTACGGGTCTTAGCACCTCCTCTACCGGTATTACGGCTGCTACTGCTTCGGCAACTTCTTTTGCCGGTGATATTTCCATTAACGGAACAACGATAACGATCGCGTCCGGCGACACCATCCAGGGCGTTCTGGATAAAATCAATGCCCAAACAACAACGACCGGTGTAACTGCCACGCTGGATACTACGGATACTTCGAATGAATACATTAAATTAACGGATAGTACCTACAGCAGTTCTTCGTCCATTACCTTAAAAGCTGACAATGCCACATTGACAGGCCTATTTAATGCAACGACAAGCACGACGGACACCAGTGTTACGGCTACCGGCACCGATGCCGCAGGAACAATCAACGGAGCGGCAGCTACCGCATCCGGCAATACATTATCGGCTTTCGACCTCACAGTTACTGGCGATGATGCAGTTCTGGCTAAAACAACTGTCACAAGTAATGCTGCTACTTTAACTACCGCTCTCTCTGCTCTTGGCACTACTGCTGCCAATACTGCTGTCAGTGCTCTTAGTGCCAATGAAAGTGCTAATACTGCTCTTGCTACTGCTATTAAGAATGGGACTACTGATTATACCGATGCCAACGGCACCAGCTATACAGGCGCTACTGCGCAAGCTAATTTTGCGAGTGCAGTGACTACTGCTACTGCAGCTACCAGTAGCAGCCCGGCCTCTAGTGCAAAAACGGCTGTCAGCGAAGCTTATAAGGCATATACTGCGGCTCTTACCAGTGGGGATGCCGATAGTATCGTTTCTACTAAATCTACTTTAGATTCTGCGATCACCACTCTAAATGATCCCACACTTACTGCCGACAAGGCTGCTTATGACACTGCTGCCGGTACAGCTATCAATACAGCGGCTACTGCCGTACAGAGTACGACAACGACCTTACAGGCTGCAGTTGCTGCTACTACGGACAGCTCAATCACTACGACGACTTTGTCTGATGCCAGTACGACTGCGTCTCCCCAGTCTAGTTTAGCAGCTGCGGTTACGGCTGCCACCAGCGGTACTACTTCTACGACAAAAACAGCTGTTACTGATGCATATTCTGCGTATGCCGCAGCTCTTGCGGCTGGCGGAACGAGTACTACGACTGCTGCGACGATAGTTTCTACTAAGACGGCGTTAGATTCTGCGATTTCCACCTTAGGCGATAATACTTTAAGCAGCGCTCTTACTACTTATAATACTGCTGCCGGCACAGCTATCAATACAGCGGCTACTACGGAAAGCTCTACTGATAATGGTACCAATGAATCGGCTGTGACTGCTGCTATAACTACTGCTACTACTACTGCTTCTACTGCTACTGCTAAGTCCACTTTTGCAAGTGCAATTGCTAATACAACGGCTACTGGTGCTACTAAAACGGCTATCACGGATGCCTATTCGGACTATACGGCTGCTCTTGCTAGTGGTGATTCTTCGACGATAGTATCAACGAAGTCTGCGTTAGATACAGCGGTTGCTAATTCAAGTGATACTACCCTCCAAGCAGCTCTTGTTACTTATAACAATGCTGTCGGCTCCGCTATAAATAATGCTGCAACTAAAATCAATACTGCGCTGAATACTACAAGTGATATCAATACAGATTATTCAAATTATAAAGCCGCTGTTGCTGCCAGCGCGAGTGGTAAAGTTGCGACTGCAAAGGTTACCGTAGATGCCAGCAATGCCCTGACCTTCCAGGTCGGCGCCAACTCCGATCAGACAATGACGCTTTCCATCAGCGATATGGACGCCAACGCCCTGGGAGTCGCCGGCAGTACTTCTACGACAGGGATTGATCTTAGCACCGCAAGCAGTGCTACTTCTGCTATCACTACCATCGATGCTGCAATTAAGAAAGTGGCTGCTGAACGGTCTAATCTAGGCGCTGTCGAAAACAGCCTATCCAGCAATATCGATAATTTGGATACCGAAAGTGAAAACCTGACTTCGGCTGAATCCAATATTCGCGACACCGACATGGCAACAGAAATGGCAACTTACACCAAGCTGAGTGTTATTACCCAGGCAGCTACTGCCATGTTGTCCAAAGCCAATTCACAGCCGGAAAAGGTATTGACTCTGTTACAATCCTAATACTCTAATCTAAAAAGGGGCTGTCTCAACATAGGTTGTAAAACCTATTTGCGGCAGCCCCTTTTTTCTATTACTATCCCCCAAAGCCATTTTTACTCTGCAGCTCCAAAGCCCGGAGATAACAAGACTCCGCTTCAGCAACGCGATCACTCAACGCAAGGCAATTCCCCAGATTATAAAATGCCTCGGCATAACCCGGATCTTTCTCAATCGCCTTACGATAGCATGCTTCCGCCTCTGCCAGAAAATTTTTATGTTTTAAAACCACGCCTAAATAGTTATAGGCCGCCGGAATTTCAGTATCCAGTTCAAGAACCTTAAAAAAGCACGCTTGGGCATTACCCCAATCGTTTAGCGATATCAAGACTTCGCCTAAAAGCTGATAGGCCTCCGCCAAACCTGGATCCTGTTTTACGGCCTGGCAGAATGACAAAGCCGCTTGCCGCCATTCACGGCTTGCCGCATGCTCAAGCCCTGCAGCTATCCATTCTTTTACCGTCATCTCCTGCACCTGCTTTCTATAACATAATCAATAGATATGTTAATACCTGTCACGCCCTATTTTTCAATCCCGTCTCATCTGATATTCTTCCCTTAATGCCCCTCGGACCCGATTAATTACATCCGGCCAATCATCCGCCTTACGCTGGCGAAATAGTCGCATTGTTGGATACCAGGGGCTGTCTTCACGATCCATTTGCCATCGCCAGTCGGGGGCAAACGGCAAAAGAAGCCATGTCTTTTTTCCCATAGCCCCTGCTAAATGAGCCACAGCCGAATCAACAGTTATGACTAAATCAAGATGTGTAATCAAGCCTGCGGTCTCGGCAAAGTCTTGCATCTCTTCGGGACGGCTGAATACTTTGCCAGGCACTTTAACTAAATCCCGGGCTTTTGCCCCGACTTGCAGACTAACCCATATCACTTCATCGTCAGCAAATAGATCAGCAAATAGATCGATAGGGATAGAACGGTTGCGATCATTATGATGGCTCGGATTACCAGCCCAAGCCACGCCAATTCTGGCTCTATTTAGCTCCTCAGCAGCCTTACCCCACTTTGCGGCAATTTCAGAGCATACTTTTATGTAGGGAATAGTCCGGGGAATGTCTTTGGCGGCTGTATTAAAAACCATGGGAAGGCTGGGTAACGGACAACAGAAGTCAAATTCTCCCGGCGGTATGTCTGTTGTTCCATGGACCGCTAAAAAGGGAAACGATGAATCTAGCAGCCGCTGCAGCGGTTCCTGAACCCACAAAACCGTCTTCCCGGCTATTTTTGCGACTAACGGAGCATATCTTACAAAAAAAAGTGTATCGCCGAATCCCTGTTCATAATAGAGTAATATTCTTTTCCCGGTAAGGTTCTCGCCTCTCCAGCGGGGCGCCTCCGGCTGAGCCTGGCTATATTTAATCATCCTTGACTTATCATATTTTTCCCATCCCTTTTCGTACTGCGCCTGAAGTAAATATAAAGTTGCCAGAGAAAACTCCGTTTCCACATAGTTTGGGTTAAGGTTAAGCGCTCGGCAAAAATAAGCCTCTGCCTGACTTAATCGATTTATAGTCGTAAATAATACACCAAGGTTATGATAGGGTTCCAGATAATCGGGCTGAATCCTGATAGCATGGTAAAAACAGGCTTCAGCGGCTTCATAGCAGTTGATATCCGTTAAAACTGTTCCCAAGCTGTTATAAGCCTCGGCAAAATTGGGATTTAGTTTAATGGCACGATACGTGTATCGTGCGGCTTCTTCCAGGCGACGCATGCCTTTTAGAACGATGCCCAGATTGTTGTAAGCATCCGGGAATTTAGGATTCAGTTCAATGGCACGGTGGAAAGAAAGCTCGGCTTCGGCTAAAAGAAGCCTTTTTGTCTGGACAAGTCCTAAGTTATTATAGATTTCCGGCGAATTAGGCTTCCGTTCAATAGCACAACGAAAAGAAAGTTCCGCCTCTGCCAAAAGCCCTTCGTGCATCTGGATGAGCCCCAGGTTACTGTAAGCTTCGGAAAAACCGGGACGCATTCGAATAACCGATTCAAGACAATTCTTTGCCTCCTCCAGGCGATGAGTACTGATCAACAGTGCACCTAAGTTGCATAAAGCGTCAGGGTTTTCAGGATTTAGTTTAAGAGCATGGCGTAATGAGCTTTCAGCCTTTTCAAACAAGTGCATTCCGTATTGTACGGCTCCCAAATAATTGTATGACTCAACATCATTAGGATTCTCTGCGAGAACCTGGCGAAATACTTCTGCCGCTTGCGGCAAATCCCCTGTAGTCACAAATTCAAGTCCCCGCTTTACAAGAATTTTGTTGTGCAACTACTCAGTCTCCTTTCATTTTTCCAAGAATTATCCGCTTGAAAAAATAAATACAAGGGACGTCCAAGGATTACTCCCGGGACGTCCTTGCCGTCAAAAATCATATCTTGGTGTTGTCGGATTTTATTAAATTACTTACTGACAGCGTTATCCCCGCGTACCTGATTCATAGCCTGGAACCAGGCGTCGCGAAATTCAATCAGCCATCGTTTTGCCTCTTCCAGCTGCGACTTATCTTTTTCCACGTTACCCTGAATTAAGCAATGTAATATATATTCGTCAATCAATAGCCAATTTTTAGAAATGTCTTGTTTCATATCCATCGTTACCATAAATTCTCGCATGATATTCTGCGCCCGTATATTCGCTCTATGCGCTTTTTCTATCTCTTTCTTTTCAATCGCCAGAATACTTTCTGTAACAAAGCGAATTGCTCCATTGTACAGCATCAGCGTCAGCTCTTCCGGTGATGCTGTCATGATCTGCTGTCTCTTATAGGCATTGGCAGCATTGGCATTATTCATGATCATTCTCCCTTGAACCTTCAAATTTACAATTCAGCGAACCGGCATATCAACCGAATATCACTCATCCTCTTACATTCAGCAGTCTTCTCCGGGAAATCATAGTCCAGGTATTAACATATTCATTTTTCACGTGGCGCCTAATCCTGCTGCTTTTTAATTCAGTGGCAATAAGAGCATGCTCAGCCACCGCTTCCTGCAATACTTGCTTACTGCGCTCCAGCAGTTCCTGCTGCTTTTGGCTGATATCCCGCATCATCGGCGCTGCCGCCGGCACGTATTTCCAGGTTGGATCGCTTGCTAATTCTTTGTTTAGCGCTGCCAATTCGTTAAGCAGCGCCTCTCTTTCTCTAAGAACGCGCCCCAGGCCTTTCATCTCTCGTTTATGGATAAAACGGCACTGTGTTTCGGTATTGGCAGAAATTTTAACAAGTATCTCCATTTTTTGAGTTAAATAAGAACTTGCCCTTTCCCCTTGCCCCATACCCATATCACTCCTTAAAAATGCGGCTATTGGTCCGATCAGCTGCTGGTCATAGACGACAGGGCTGAAAGTTGGGTATTCATTTCACTGATATACGTCTCCAGTGTACTGTATTTCGTATAAAGATTGTCTTCCACGGTATTCAGCCGCGTTTTCTCTGTAGAAATTTCACTGGTATATTCATCAATTTGTGTGGTCAGCGTGTTATCTGTATCGGAAGAGTCATCTGAAATACCCGCTAATTCTAATAAACTGCCCTTACTGCCGGAGGAATCACTGAGACTCGAAATATATTTCTGTATCGTATCGTAAAAGCGGTAAGCAATGCCTTCTTCCTTGTACCTGGTAGTCAAGTCACTGGATGACAGCGAACGTACAATTGTTGTTCCCGCAAGGGATGTGCCCGAAGCTGTCGTAGAGGTAGCCTGCTGCGTAAAAAGATCCATAACTTCTTCCGGATCACTGGCAATAGCTGCTTTTAGCGTATCTTCATCGATAGATAACTGACCTTTGGTATCATAGCTGCCGGTGCTGATTCCAATGCTGAAAATGGTGGTGGACTGCCCAGAAACCGAATCAATCAAGGCCGCCCGCACATCACTGATGAAATCTGTCAAAGTCGAATCGCTTTCCAGCAGCCCCACTTTTGCCTTTTTCTCCCAAGCAGTAATTTCCGTATCTGTCATGCTGCTCTCTTGATCATCGGTAAGCGGCGCATAGTCGGAATCGTAATTTTCATCCAATTCGGTATTAATAGTACTAATCAAGGTATTATAATCATCCACGAAATCTTTAATCAGGTCATACACGCCATCCGTATCCTGGGTTACAGTTACTGTGTCGGCAGTAGAAGAAGTCGCAGCGGCAGCAGAAATAGCGGAAGTAACAGCCGTTTCATTGGCAGTACTATCGCCGGCTGCTTCAGCCGCAGCCGCAGTATTAATAGCGGTGCCGGCTGCAGTATTATAAGTAGTAAGAGCGCTGCTTAAAGTACTATCGCCTAAGGCGGAAATCGCAGAATCTAACGCCGTCTTAGTAGAAACTATCGTCGCAGCAGTCGTAGTACTCGTTCCGCCAGCCGCAAGCGCTGCCGTATAATTGGCATATGCCGTGGTGACGGCAGCTTTTTTAGTAGTGGTAGTGCCGCTAGTAGCCGTTGTAATTGCGTCGGCTAAAGTAGCTTGCGCCGATGCAGTGGTCGTCGTTTCATTGGCTGTATACGTCACTCCATCGACCGTAATGGTGTTGGAACTCCGGGTCAAGGACTGATTGTCCAGGGTTATCTTAGCATCCTTACCGGCAGTGGATTCGCTTAGCAGCACCGACATAAAGTTGCTGCCGGTTCCCTCCGTTACGTCCAGAGTGTCCCCCGCACCCGTGCTATCGGCCGTCATCTCCAGTTCACCGGTAATACTGTCATAAGTCATTGTTACCCCGGCGTCGCTTTTATTGACCGTTGACATCATATCCGCTAAGGTATCCGTTTTGTCAAAAGTTAATGTAGTGCCATTAATCGTCAAATCAATCTGTCCATCCGTATTGAACGTCAATGCCGTCGATGAGCTTAATTGATCGGCAATCGTCGATAACTCGTCGGAGGTATCTAAACGGTTAGAAAGCACTGCATCCGTGCCGAAGCCGAGATTGGACAAAGCACTGGTACTACTGCTTGATGTAGGAGCGCTAATGGTAATTTTGTTTACACCGCTGTCGGCGGCGGTGATAGATAGATATCCGGTGGATGAGTCCGCACTAACGGTAACTTTACCCGAACCAACTGCATCATCAATCGCGGTTTGCAACGAAGAAAGGTCCGTCACACTGGAATCAAGCGTAACAGTCTTCGCCGTACCGTCCAGGGTAATTACAAAGCTTTCGCCGCTGAGACTCGAATAAGTTGGCGTCGTCGAGCCTTGAACATCCTTCGACACACTGCCGTTGCTTGTGCGCGCAGCCTTTGTGGCGAGTTGAGTAACCGCTACGGTATTCGTTCCGGCAGAAGCGGTGCTGGCGGCAGTTACCGTAACTGCACTGTCACTGCTGGTAGCAGTGTACTTAAGAAAGTTACTCGTTTTCAACAGGCTGCTGGATGAAGTTGTATCGAAATATTTACTGCTAAACGTTTGAATGTCCGCGATAAGGGTACGATAATCTGTCTGTTTCCATTCCGCCAGCTGTTCCTTTTGTTCTAATTTATTTAGTTTTTTTGCCCGCTCAGCCGTCATCAATGATGAAACAATGGAATCAACATCAAGGCCGGAAGACAATCCGGTAGCCCTGGTCGTTCCATTGACCGTGGTAACTGTTACACTGCTGCTTGTAGACATCTGCTCTGCCTCCTCCTCTACCCATTATCCCAAATAATCTACCAGCGTCTTGGATATTGCCTTCGCACCGACCGTAAGGGCTGCGTCATAACTATACTCAGCGCTGGTTTGTTCCGTAGCTGCGGTAGCTGTATCTACATCCTCATTGTCACTCATGAGCGTTTCATACGCCGTATAGGCATCGCCCAAGCTTGAAGTTACATTGCTCACATTGTCCATGCGGGCTCCTAAGGTAGCCTGAGCCACCGTCACCCGGCTAAGATCCGTAGAAAATTCATCAATTAAATCGCTTATATCCAAAGAATTTGTTGTAACGGTTACGCCTGAAGAATCCACTTCGGCTGTTTTATAGCTGGTATCTCCGTCCAGGGCCAGCAGCATTTTAGAAAAGGTATCAAATAGATTGCTGCCCGTACCTTCGCCGGCAACGTCCTGTCCCTCAATATTAACCGTAACTTTACTGTTGTTAAAACCGATATTATAGTTAATATTCTGTTCCGAACTGGTAACTGCAGCCGCTAAAGTATCCGAAGTCGTCTTTGCCGCTGTCGCCGCATCCGTTAAAGTAGTTGTGCCGCCATAAGCCGTAACTGCAGCCGCTAAAGCATCTGAAGTCGTCTTCGCCGTGGCAGCTGCTGTTTCTAAGGTACTGTTGCTGGAATCGGCAGTGTAAGCAGCCTCGGCAGTATTATAGGCAGTCAAAGCCTGGGCAGCAGCACTAGATAAGGAAGTAGAACCGCCATAAGTCGTAACTGCCGCTGTTAAGGTTTCATAGGTAGTTTTAGCCGAAGCCGCGGCCACTGTTAAATTCGTCGAACCGCCGTACGTCGTAACCGCAGCCGCTAGCGTATCCGATGTCGCCTTCGCTGTTGCAGCCGCTGCTCCTAAGGTAGTACTGCCGGAATCGGCAGCATAGGCGGATTCCGCAGTGTTATAGGCAGTCAGAGCCTTAGCCGCGGCAGTAGTTAAAGAATCATAGACATCGCCTTCATTGCTGGTATAGTAAGACTCGATGGTGGAATCAGATATATCCGACGACACCACGCCTCCAAGGCTCAGGTAATCTCCCTTAAAAGTCACCGTATCGCCAATACTAGTGGACGTAGACTCATAAGGCGCTTCGCCCGTGCTGTAGCCGCCAAAAATATATCGTCCGTCGTAGGTAGTATTCATAATCGAAATAGCTTCTGTCTGCAGCGTTTCAATTTGTGTCTTAATACTTGACTTATCCGTATCGCTGCACGTGCTGCTGGCCGCTTCCGTCGCTAATTCCTTCGCGCTTGTAATCACGTCGCTTAAGTCGCTTAAAGCCGAATCCGTTGCCTTCTGCCATCCCGTGGCGGCATCCGCGTTATCCTGATATTGTGTAATCTGGGAGACATAGCTGCGATAGGTTACCGCCCGCGTCGCCACAATAGGATCGTCGGAAGCCAGTTGAATCTTTTTTTCAGATGACACAGCCTTATTGGCCGCTGCCAGTCGATTTGCGGCATCATTAATATCCTTCAAGGTACTTGCGATTGTCATATTGTTAGTTATACGCACAAAGGATCCTCCTTTCTAGTTACCATCCACCATATCAATAGTCTCCTCGTATATTTTACTCCAGGTGCTGGTCACGGAAGCCGAAGCAGCATATGCCGCCTGATATTTAGTTAAATTAACCGTCTCTTCGTTACTGGAAACTCCGGATACCGACGACCGGCTGGTACTAATATAACTTGTGATCGCACTGCTGCGGTTATATGATGTTGCTGCGGAAGAACTCTGTGTACCAATCGTGGCAATGATTGCACTGTAAAAGCCTGTAGCCGTGGAATTCCCGAAAATATCGGCACTACTGCTAATACTAATAAGATCCTCAAGATTTGTCGTATTGCTGGTCGCATCAGCTGTTGAAGCTGCCGCAATTTTATCGGTATCATCCTGAATATCCTTTGATACGCTTATATTCGCTGCTGTGATATTTTGATAGGCTTCATCGATCGTGCTACCGCTTGCTATCAGATCGGCGGAAGATTTATCATCGTAGGAAAAAAACCGGATACCTGTGGAATCATCAAGCCCATACCCATCCGCATTGCCGCTATACGTCGTCGTGCCCACCGTAACGCCTTCATTGAAATCCTCGGCAAATGTCCGGGCAAAATCATTTAATTGACTGATATAGTAGGGAATCCCTTTATCGTCTGCTGTAGATCCATCCCGGATGTCCAGATAGCCGTTAAGAGCGCCGGAATCACCGGTATTAACGTCCTCACCCGTAGCTGCATCGCGAATTCCATACATTCCATACGCAGCACTGGTTGTATCCGTCACAGTATAGCATTCCAGCTGGGTGGAATCACTGCCGTCCACTAATACAGAACCTCCAACCGTAATATTAAGACCGCCATTATCGGTTTTGGTCACAGTAACGCCAACCAGTCCGGAAAGTTTATCCACCAGTACATCCTGCTGATCCTCTAGTTCATTCGTGGAAGCTCCGGATGCGGCAGCTGTGGAAATCTGTTTGTTCAATTCAGCAATCTGCGTCGTATAGCAATTAATTTGCTCTACCGCTGTTTTCACCTCGCCATTAACATCACTGCGCAGCTGAGTCAATTGGGACGACGTATCATTAAGTGTTGAACAAAGTGTCTCCGCTTGTTCCAGCACCGTAGCCCGGTTGGATGTACTGGTTGGATCATCGGAAAGTGTCTCTAAATCGGTGTTAAAAGTATTCAGCGCCGTACTAATTGTACTCGTAGTATCATCCGTTGTACTGCCGAAAACAGTTTCTATTTGCGACAAATACGTGGACTTGGCCTCCCATTCACTTGATGCGCTATTTTCCTGCCAATATTTTTGATCAAGGCTGTCGCTGTGCACTCGATCCACAGAAGTCACATCTACCCCGGAACCCACTAAGCTGCCGCTGTAAACCGCAGCCGGGCCAATAGATGTCTGGTTCACCACTTGCACTGAATAACCCGTTGTATCTATATTGCTCATGTTATTCGTGGTCACCGTCAATCCAACCTGAGCGGCATTTAAGCCACGACTGGTAATACTGAGCCCCAAAAAAGTGGAAGCCATCTCACTCACCCCCTTATTCTAATTAAAATGCGTCAAGCAAATCAGCAAGCATAGTATCGATTGTACTCATCACCTTCGCACTGGCAGCATAGGCATTTTGAAACTTAATCATATTCGACATTTCCTCATCAATGGAAATACTCGAAACAGACTGTCTCTGAGTGTCCACCTGATCAACCAGGGCGGTTTGCGTTGTATAATTACTCGATGCCGTATCGCCGGCAGTTCCAATCCAGTCAGTTAACGTCGCATAAAAGTCAATAATATCAAGCGGCGAGCTGCTGCTCTTATAACAGGCAGTATCGCTCTCAAGGTCGCAAACTTCACTAGCGACCGTATTGTCCCCGGCTTCATCGCTGGAAGAGGCAACAACTTTGCTTGAATCAGACACCAGTTCCGGGTTAACCTCAATATTGGTAATACTCAGCGGCTGACTGGAATCAATGGCCGTAAAAAAGTCAAGCCCTGCATTGCCGTCAAGATCGACCCCTGAACTGCTTAAAGAATTAATCTTAGCTGCCAGTGTTGTAATCAAGTCATTGAGACCCTGCCGCAGGGTACTGATCGAACTGGTGGCACTCGTGGTAAAATCATAAGGAATATCGCTGGAGTCGATGGATTCATAGCCGGTTTGATCTGCTTCTTCCAGATAACCCTTTATGCTGCCGCTATTAATAGTGGCTTTGCTATCCGAATCAACCCACTTCACTGTCAACGGATCATCGGTTGTCCCGCTGCCTTCGACAGTCAGCGTATTCGTTGTATCGCCGTCCACCAGTGTTGCTCCGCCGAGAGTGACTGTCAGCGTCCCCTTGGATTCGGTAATGCTAATATTAGCCAAGGCGGACATTTCATCCAGCAGAACATCACGCTGATCCCGCAGGTAGCTGGCCTCGCCGCCCCCTGACTCGGCCTGGGTAATTTGCTTATCCAATTCCGCAACTTGTCCGGCAAGATCATTGAGACTGTCTACGCCGTCTTTAACCCCGGTCACGGCATCCGTCTGCAGCTGCTGCAATTCCTGGTCAATTCCGGTTAACGTACTGATCAATTCGGCACCGGCGGCGGTAACCGCCGCACGGGTAGTCGCCGCAGTAGCCGTATCGGCATCGGCAGCCGTAACCGCAGCAGTCACAGCCGCAGCCGCCGCATTGATGGTTGTCCCGCCATCAGTCGCGCTGTTATAAGTACTGTAAGCGCTGGTAAGAGTACTATCCGCTAACGCCGTAATC
Organism: Veillonellales bacterium; assembly: GCA_039680175.1. Lineage (NCBI taxonomy): Bacteria > Bacillati > Bacillota > Negativicutes > Veillonellales > Veillonellales bacterium. Next base: position 45,034 of record JBDKTO010000019.1, read on the forward strand.
GCCGAATCTAACGTCGTTTTAGTAGAAACTATCGTTGCCGCAACACCACTGGTAAGGGCAGTCGTATAAGCAGAATAAGCGTCGGTAACAGCCGTCTTTGCCGTAGAAGTAGTACCGCTGGTAGCCGTAGTAACCGCACTTGACAGCGTGGCTAAAGCAGTTGCCCCATTAGTAATATCCGTAGTCAAAGCAGTCGCATCCGTATTGATAGCCGTCCCTGAACTAGTGTTATAAGTAGTTAAAGCAGCCGTAAGCGTCGTATCATCTAAAGCTGCAATGTCGGAATCCAAAGTGGTCTTAGTAGATACTATAGTCGCTGCACTGCCGCTGGTAAGGGCGGTCGTATAAGCAGAATAAGCTTCAGTGACAGCCGTCTTTGCCGTAGAGGTAGTACCGCTGGCAGCCGTAGCAATTGCAGCCGCAAAAGTAGCCTGCGCAGACATACCCGTACTTGAACTCGTACCCGAATCCGTAGATAAAGTTTGCCAGGCAGCAAAAAAATCCTCAATTGACGCCTCCACACCCGTACTGCTCGTACTATCAGTAGAGGAAGTAGTGTCATATTCACTCAATATCTCGTCCATATATTCAAGATCGGCGTTTTTCACCGACAAATAATTGGCCTCGGCATTCTGTGTCCGGTACGTGCTGTCAAGATATATATCGCGTGATCGCGTAATAGATGCCACGCTGACGCCATTCCCCGTAGATGTCCCGTTTGACTGTACAGTATCTTGTTCAGCACTCGACAGTTGCACTTTTGAAGCTCCGGTAGTATCGATATTGGCAAGGTTAGTGCTTGCCGTAGCCAGCGAAGCCTGATTAACATACATGCCTGAATAAGCGATGCTGTAGGTACCAAAAGTCGACCCCATACGCATACCCTCCTTTACCCTATGAGACAGCAGCAGCTATGCTGCACCATACTTTCGCGGTCTGCTTATCATTGAGCTGCACCCGTTAGGTCACCATATTGATAAGCGATTGCAGCATCTCGCTGCCGGTAGTGATGACTTTAGCATTTGCCTGATAAGCCCGCTGACTGGTCATCATTTGGCTAAACTGCGACGCCAAATCAACGTTGGACAGCTCCAGGGCATAGGATGTCATCGTACCTGACCCGCCTTCACCGGCGACAACCGTGCTATAACTGCCGGAACTGGTACTCGTGGTATAAAAATTGTCTCCGGCCTTTTCCAGCCCGCTGGGATTCTCAAAAACAGCCAATGCAATTTGGCCTATTGATTTAGTCTTTCCATTGGAATATTTAGCAGAAATCGTCCCATCTGTAGCAATGCTGTAACTTTCCGCTGTCCCTGATGCATAGCCATCTGTATTGGTACCGGTCAAAGTCCCCGTGCCGCTGGTGGAAGTAATGTCACTCATATCGAGTTTCACTGAGGCTGCCTGAGTACCGTCCGTTGTGTTGGTCACAGCAAGCGTTGGCGTGGAATTAAAAGTCAAAGCCGTACCTTCAGTAACCGTGAAAGACATTGATCCGTCTTCAATAGACGTTGGGGCAGTCAAGGTGACGGTACCGGATGAGGTTTTAAAAGTAGCCGATCCATCACTTGAAGTCGTTGAATACGTTTTGCCGCTCGTGTCCGTCAGGGTAACCGTGTAATCGCCGCTGGTTGTCGTTGAATCTGCTACCGCAACAGTATAAGTACCTGCCGTCAGACCGGTACTTACCGTAATATCACTGTCAGTATAGCCGGTTTTGGCAGCAGTGGCAGCCGCAATGGCAGTTGTAACAGCGGCTTCGTTCGTAGTACTGTCGGTACTTTCTTCTGTCTTGGCAGCCGTATTAATCGCCGTACCGGCCGCAGTATTATAAGTAGTCAGCGCTGCGCTGAGCGTCGTATTCCCCAAAGAGGAAATTTCACTGTCTAAAGCAGTCTTAGCTGTAACTAAAGCAGCAGCATTTGCTTGACTCGCAGTAGTCTTATATGCAGTAAGAGCATCGGCATAAGTTTTATAATCACTGGTAAGCGTAGTATTATTAACCGTTTCAACTGCGGCCTCAAAAGTATCCAGGGCAGAGCCAGTGGCAGTTGCAACGGCAGTTGTAACTGCGGCTTCGTTCGCAGCACTGTCACTACTTTTTTCCGTCGTAGCAGCCGTATTAATCGCCGTACCGGCCTTAGTATTATAAGTAGTCAGCGCCGTGCTCAGCGTCGTATTCCCCAAAGAGGAAATTGCACTGTCTAACGTAGACTTAGCTGTAACTAAAGTAGCAGCATTTGTTTGCGTCGCCCCGCCCGCAGCTGTATACGCAGCAAGAGCGGCAGCATAGGCCTGATAATCACTGGTAACCGTACTATCACTAGCCGTAGTAACTGCAGCCCCTAAAGCGTCCAAGGTAGACGTACCGGTATTGGAACCTATCGCCGTTGTCAGCGGCGTTACGGAACTGACCATTGTGCCGTCTGAATCAAACGCAATATAGCCGCTTGATGGACTTATCGTCGCATCTGTACCGCTTGCTTCCCAATACCAGCTGGTAGTCGAATTTTCCGTAGCGCATTTTTTATAATTAATCGTAACCGCGGTTTTATTACCCTGCTCATCGTAAACATTTACCGTAGTTGTCCCGTCCCAGCTCGAAATCGCAGTACTGCCAATATCCTGCAAAGTAGCGCCTGACACCACATCAGAGCTGGAGTCGAGAGTCCCCGTAACAGTGGCCGCAGTAGTAGCTTCGGCAGCCAGAACCTTCTTGTTGCCGCTTTCCGTATCACTATAAACATTAAGCGGTTCTACCGAGCCGGTGGTAGTATAAACTTTGTTGCCATCAGAATCGAGCGTAAACGCCTCCCAGCCGCAAACTTCCTTGCCGTCTACGGTGAGGTTGCCCTCCGAGTCAATACTTAAACTGCCGTCTCGGGTAAACTCATATTCACCTGTCGTCCCCGTCTGTACAATCAAGTAACCTGCGCCGGTAAGCGCCACATCCGTAGAGTTGCTGGTAGTTGAAGTGCTGCCGACCGTCATATCAGTATCCGTGCTGGCAATACTGACGCCGAGTCCAACCTGCTGGGCGTTGACGCTGCCGGTAGTTGCCGTAGACCCGGAAGCGGCACTGATCGTCTGACTCAACAAATCTTCGAAACTAACCGTCTGCGCTTTATAGCCAGTGGTGTTGACATTGGAGATATTATTAGCTATTACATCAAGCGCAGTCTGTTCGCTTTTAAGCCCCGTTACTGCGGATGATAATGCGTTCATCATAGCCATACACAAGAACCTCCTAAATTTGCTCTATTACTATTTCCTCTGTCGATCAGAAATAGCGAATAACCTCCCTAATGGGTTCCAGTTATTTACAGCAGTTATTTATTACTTTCATGCTACGTTGAAGATGTCGTGCTGGAGTCGCTTGCCACCTTCGTAATGGAAGCAAGGTCTACAGTTGTGCCGCCGACATCGAGATATGTGTTGCTGCCGGAAACCGTTACTGACAGTACAGTGCCTGTGCCCGTAACTGCGGTGCCCGATGAGTTGGTAGTAGAATACGTTGCCTCCTTTCCTATCATGCTGTATGCTTCAGAATTATTTATGGAAGTGTTAATGCTTGACAATGCCGATAATGAGCTGATTTGGGCCAGCTGAGATACATATTCAGTACCGCTGACCGGATCGTCAGGGTCCTGATATTTCAATTCTGTAGCTAATAGTTGAATAAACTCGCTGAAATCCAAGCTGCTAGTAGTATCCGTACTAGAGCTACTAGTAGAGGTACTGGCGGTAGTTGCTGCCGACGCAGCGGAACTGACTGATGATGTAGTACTCATTTATTTTCCTCCTTCTTTTGTCGAATAATGAATTCTCATCTTAGTATCGCAATTAAATATTTAGTTTTAATTAAGTTTTAGTAAGAAAATTCGCTGTTTTTGAAAGAGATGTCTTTTGCCAATTCATCATACGCCAGCATAAATTGCTGTTCAGAAATTGTTTTATTGCTCATATAATCACTAAAATACTTCCAGGAATCTGCTTCATTCAAAACGCCGTCTTTTGTCTGAATATGCGAAAAATCACCTGTTTTGATATGCCTTGAGCCGAAGGCACGCAGCGATAAACCCTTTACAAAATTCGGGTTGGGGCTCATATTAATTTTTATGGTATGGTAATCATGATTACTATAGTGTAATGAGGCTAATGTCTTGGCCGCGATTCTTATCATAAAATCCAATAACAGCTGATTGGCAATCGGCTTCTCAAACCGGCACCACTGGTGATAGCCGCGTCCGCTCTTAATACTAACCGTCTCGATGCCATACTTTCCCAGATGCTGTTGTAAATAGTCTACGGCAAGCTCCATTTCCGGTATTTTCCCGGCACTATTCGTTTTAAAGTTATTGTCTAAATTAAAGCAGCATGTGTTATTTGCCATTTCATCAAAATAGAGGCAAACATTATACTCTTGATTTACATGTCCTTGGAGCAACCTTTTTCGGACGTACTCTGAAACATTTAACAGCCTGTATTTATGGATAAAATTGTTTTCCATCTGCACATAATCCAATGTCACATCATCTGCTGTCAATTCATTAATAAAATCAAAACCGTAATTCTTATTTTCTATTTTTACTATATCCCGGCGCATTGTTTGATAAAATGCATCCAGCAGTTCTACTCTTGTATCCATTGTTTAATCTCCTCAAATCCAGTAAACCCTTTTGCTGTATGGGGAAAACCCGAGCTATGCCTGGCCATAAAAATAGGATAGTATACCGTAATGCCATATAGCTCACCATGTATAACATTTAAAGCATCATCATCAATTAAATACGGTACATTCCATAATTTACAAAACACAATTTTATTTAGCGCCATAAATAAATAATCATAAGGAATCTGATTGTCCTGCAGCCACTTTTTAGTGCATTCTCCTGTCAAACGCAAATTTCGCTTTGTACAAATAACAACTTTCCAGCCATTCTCTTTTAACCATTGCATAAACCGTACTCCATCCGGGTTAGCTTGCGCCAAACGATAACACTGGGCGTGTATACGATAACGAAAATCAGAAAACTTAGTCGTCAAAAATTTACTTTCAGCAAAGGCATTGCGTTTTACCAGATCAAGATAATAATCAAATTCTTCGCGAGACAAGCCATATGAATCATTATATTTAAATGCAGAACTCGCTAAGGTAGCTGAAAAATTATTCAACACATTGTCAATATCAACCGCTATTACTTTCATCTGGCGCACCTCATTTTATATTGCCTCATTTATTTAGCTGCAATTATCTTCTTATTAATAATCGCTGCTAAAAATTAATATATGATTAAATAAATCCGTCTACAGTCATTATTTCTGATAACTGTAGACGGATTTTTGACTTATATGGTTTAACTTATCAGCCTGAATTCCCGAAAATGCATAAAAGTGCAAGCTCCACTAAATATCGTGATGCTTCCACTTTTCTATACGGTTATTTAATAAAGCTTACATGTTTGCAAAATTCAGCAATCGCCGCTTCCTTTTTATTGAACTCCATTTTGTTTTCTTCAAAAAGATTACAGTCGCCATGCGTATCAATTGGCAGGCTTATCGCATGGGCAATTCTAATGCATTTAGATCCCGCAAAAGATTGCGAAGCAAAAAGTACGTCCCTAAGCTTCTATAAAAAAGGAGGCACCGTAGCGAGCAATATGCTGTGTTCCTCCTTTTTGTTTATTACCGTTTAAATATGTTGTTCAGCTTTTCTTTATATTCTTTCAACTGATCTTCATAAAAAGCTGCAATGAATTTATATAGCATATCCGCAAATACATCAATCAGTTTATCGCCCATTTTGTCAGATAATTTTACCATCATATCCCGATCAGCGACAAACTGATAGGTGTCGTACGACGAATTCAGCGTAGTCTTCTCTGCTCCGCCGCATAGCGATTTCACGACAGTCTCTTTCATGTGCATTGCAAAACTAACGGCGCGTATGGAAATTTCGGTTGAAGCATAGCCGGTGATAATGCCAAAATACTTAAAATCCTGATCCGTATTACTATAGGATGCCAGGTTTCCGCCTGATTTTTTTAGGGCGGAAATAACAGAGTCCTTCAATCCCTGCACATTTTTAATATTAACAATATTTTCGACTACAGCTGCATCCGCATTGAGCGTAAAATCGTTTTTCTTATATACATTACTCTGCGTATCTTTGAAATTAAATACCGGCAAGGGAAAATCAACAAATCCGGCTACCCAGGCGTCAATATTTTTCAGCGCATCGGCGGGAGCAACACCAGCCTCCTGAGCAGCGTCGGTAACTTGTTTTTGAACCATATTCACGCAGACGCTCATGATCATTGAACATTTCTTATACGTGTCCATGTCCATATCGCCATTGGCATTCACCACAACCGGATTGGGGATGTTCATCTGGCCGCTAACCGCAGCTGGATTCGCTGCCGGCGCACCTAATTTCCCCATGATTTTACTGTTCATTGCATCCTTCAAAAATTGATATCCGTCCCACATCATCGTTACATTCCCTCCCAGATTATTATTGATGGCCGATAGTCTATTATTTATATGTCGCAATAGTCTTTAATCTCTGTACTACGCTTCACAATGAATTGAATATCTTGTTTGATATTGCCGTCTGGCATATTTGCATTATTAAGTGCCGCATTTGCATCATCTATTTTTATAAAGCGATGCTCCTGATGATAAATTGCTTTAGATATTTTATTCCAGTCATTTGATATTCTTACATAATCCGCTCTTGCTTGCGTGAAATGATAGCCATCTATTTTACATCCAGCGCGCACACATTTTTGACAAATCTCATTTTTTGCTGCATCAGAAACCAAAAAAATCGCCAATAAAAATAATGTCCTGTCGTCATTATTATTCTCATCAAGGGGTCGTCCCTCATTGGCTAAAACTGCTCCACGTTTAATACAGCTGCTTATGGTTGAAGCATATATCGGCGTATTGGGATCATCATTAAGATACTGAAAAAATCTGCTGTTAGATTTATAAAATTCTATAAGACTATCACTTTCATCCCTGCTACGCTTATAGCCTTCAACTTGAAGCGCTGGAGAGTACGCAGCAACATGAAATTGTACTGAATCAAAATCCAATGTAACCGTGATATATTCTTGTGGTCCGAGACTCTCTCGCCGTTTTTCTAATGCAGCATACTCTGCTTGAAGAGTATTTCCTTCATTCGCAAAATGTAATATGCACATAAATCCACCCCCTTTCTTTATGGAAGATAATAACTGTATTCTCATTAAAATACAAAATTCCTGCAAAAATATGTATATTTTGAGTTAATTTTACAAGGTTTTAACTCTCCCCGCACCATGCAAAAACCCCGGCATTCACCGGGGTCATTTTACCGCTCATTTTCACTCTCCCTCAATCCATTACGCAAGGAGCCGGTTATTGACAAAAAGCAAGCTGCGATCCCCTGCTGCTGTGCGGACAAGATCAAATACTCCGGCAGTTTTCCAGTGGAATGAGCTGACAACCGCTGCTAATTTTATTCCTGCTTCATCTCACAGCCGCACCACATATTTTGCTTGGTCAAATGTTCCTGCACCGTATTCAGCATCTCCCCGAACCGCTGGAAGTGGACGACCTCCCGTTCCCATAACCAGCGCAGGGTATCTTTCGCCAGTGGATCCTCGGTGGATTCAATCAGGTGTTCGTAGGTAACCCGGGCTTTTTGCTCGGCAGCCATGTCTTCGGTTAAATCGGCAATCGGGTCGCCTAAACAAGCGATGTATTTGGCGCTCCAGGGAATGCCGTTGGCGTCTGTCCAAAACAGGCCGTGATCGTGCTGAACATACTGCCCGCCCCAGCCGGCCGCTTCAAAATCAGCCGGATCGGCGCCTTCCGTCAATTTATAAAC
>JBDKTO010000020.1 GCA_039680175.1 Veillonellales bacterium
ATATAATCATAAAGTAAAAAGTACGTCCTTTTGGTTTGTTTTCTTTAGCAATTAAACAATACCACAAAAAGGACATACTTTTTATCTTTTTTTATGCTTTTAAGCCATCGCGGAGCGATTTCGTTCTCCTTTTGTATCATTTATTATACTACAGTAATTCGGATTGGAGATAAGATATACTATAGGTGAATTCCAGTTAAATTAAGTAGGTATTATAATGGCTCACTTGTCAAGACAGAATTTTAAAGATTTTATAATGAACCTGATGATTCAGGCAGCCGCTTCTGCATCATCCAGCAACATTGCCGGAAAGTAAACCTTTGCCGGTGGAATGTTACCGATAGCCGAGTGGCAACGCTGGAAATTGTATGTTTTGATGTATTCCTTGACGGCTTTACGCGCTTCCTTGATATTGTTATACTGTGTCAAATAAGCCTCCTCGTACTTGAACGTACGGAACCACCGCTCAATCATGATATTGTCAGCCCAGCGGCTCTTGCCGTCCATGCTTTGCCGGATATGGTTCTGCTTTACGAAGTCAATGTAGTCGTTGCTGGTGAATTGACTGCCTTGATCTGAGTTTAAAATCAGCGGCTTAGCTACTTTAAAAGCCTTTTTGAGTGCCGTGATGACCATCCTGGTATCAAGCGTGTCATCAATTTCCCATCCAACAATACAGCGGCTGTACCAGTCAATTACAGCAGTAAGATACAAGAAACCGTGCTTAATCGGGATATAGGTAATATCAATTGACCATGCTTGGTTTGGACGATTGATAGCAGCGCTCTTCAGCAGGTATGGGAAGACCTTCGCTTTTTGTTGGCGTTTGGACAGATTCATTTTCGGATAGATGGCATCAATGCCCATTTCCATCATGTAGCGGCGTACTTTCCGGCGGTCAACATGGTAGCCGCAAGTCTTAAGCTGAGATGACATCTGTCGAGCACCCCAAGCTGGGTTGTCCGTGTGCAAATGGTCGATGATGGCCTTACAATCAAGTTCTTCCTCCGATACTGGCGGTGTGTGGTAGTAGACGCTGGTCCGATTGACGCTAAGCAGCTTCGCGCCTGTTTCTACAGGCAGTTTCTTAGTCTTCAAAAGGTTTCGGACTATATTGACTCTCGTAGTCAGGTCCGAACAATTCTTCAGATTTTTTTTCAACCAGTCCACCTGCATGGTGAGCTGGCCGACCTTCTTGGCATAGGCTGTCTTCTCTTTGCGTTCCGTTGCGAGCTTTCCTTTTTAAATTTTCTTCGCGGGAGTCATCAAAAACGATACTGGCCTTGTCGAGAAATTCCTTCTTCCAGTTGCGGAGAAGGTTTGGCTGAATTTTGTTTTCAGTGGCTATGGTGTTGAGATCTTTCTCTCCTTTCAATAGTTCAAGGATTAACTCTGATTTAAATTTAGCTGAAAAATTTCTTCTTGTACGCGACATATAACGAACCCTCTTTCTGTGCTTTTTCCAGTATAGCAGATTCATTATAAACGTGTTCAGAAAATGTCTTAATTTATGATACCATTATTATTGTCTTCCTAACACAGAAAAGCATTCTAGCAAATCGCTAGAATGCTTGAATTTACTGGAGCGGGTAACGAGATTCGAACTGGCGACCCACGGTTTGGGAATCCAAAAAGGCGGAATTTATAGAATGTATCTGCTCCATGAATTCAGTGAAATCAAGACTTTATACGCTGAAGCATTCTCTTATTTCCACGGAATATGCCTATTTCCATAGAGTATTGCCTTCCTAATTGCCTTCCTAAATTTTTTGCATTCAATGTACAATGATGATGTTGCGGAGAATAATAGCATTTTATCCGCAAGTATTGCGGATGAAATATTGAATATGTGCTAATAATATGTTATAATATCCGCAGGAGGTGCGTAGATTGCCGACGGTTTACATACACAAATTACCCGATTGGCCACGTTTTCATTGGGACTATAATGCCTTGGCCGTTCAATTGGCTAACGTTCGTTTTCAACAGGGAAAGCTCATTGGCGAAATGAAATCAATAGGTTTTTCCCTCCAGGAAGAAGCAGTGGTACAGACGTTGACCCAGGATGTGGTAAAATCCAGTGAAATAGAAGGCCAAATTTTGAATCAAGCTCAAGTACGATCATCCGTGGCACAACGCATGGGGGTGGATATCGGTGGACTGGTACCTTCTGACCGGAACATTGACGGTGTGGTTGAGATGCTTCTTGATGCGACCCGGAATTTCAACGTTGAGTTAAGCAAGGAGCGTTTATTTAGCTGGCATTCCGCATTATTTCCGACTGGCTACAGCGGGCTTCACCCAATCACGGTTGGAGCATGGCGCAAAGGTCCGATGAAAGTCATATCCGGCCCTTATGGTCACGAGCATACCCATTTTGAAGCACCGGAGGCCGACCGTGTGGAGCAGGAAATGACTGCTTTTGTCGACTGGTTTAATAACGAAAATAGTACTGACCTTGTACTCAAGGCCGGAATTGCTCATCTTTGGTTTGTTACGATCCATCCTTTTGATGACGGTAATGGGCGTATTTCTCGCGCTCTTGCCGATATGCTTCTGGCGCGATCAGAAAACAGCTATCAACGGTTTTACAGTATGTCCACACAAATCCGGCAGGGCCGTGACGCTTACTATGACCACTTAGAAGCGGCTCAAAAGGGTTCCATGGATATAACCGAGACATTAGGCTGGTTTTTGGATTGCATGAATAGGGCGCTGGCGGGCGCTAGAGGCAGTTTATCGAAAATCCTCCAACGAGCTAAGTTCTGGGATTCCATTGCCGGTCAAACGCTTAACGAGCGGCAACGGAAAATCATAACGATGCTCCTGGAGGACTTTAAGGGCAATCTGACATCCTCTAAATGGGCAGCAATCTGCAAATGCTCCCAAGATACGGCAACCCGCGATATCAATAACCTTGTCGAGCGCGGCATCCTTAGTAAAGGCCCGTCAGGTGGCCGCAGCACGAATTACCTGTTAGTGAAGAGGGAGTAATATAGTACATTTCAGAAGAAGTGGGGAGTATGATGCGTACTGTTGATCGCATTTTAGCTACATCCGATTTACACGGACAAAATCTGCATTTTTCAAATTTATTAAAAAAATCACAGTATCAGCCGGATTATGATTTGCTGATTGTGTGTGGCGACTTGATTGATCGCGGCAGGGAAAACCTGAAATGCCTTGCAACTTGTAAGGATTTGCAAAACAAAGGCGCAATTTTTCTGAAAGGCAATCATGAGCAATTTTTAGAAAAGAGCCTTCTTGAAATGCTGCATACAGACGGCTGGCGTACCACCCCATCGGAGTACTTGTATAATTGGTTCACTTATAACGGCGGCGCGGAAATGTACGCCGAGATTAAAGGTTTATCATCGGCAAAGTTGGCTGAAATCTTAGCGTTTGTCCAAAGCTTGCCGATTTACTTTAAAGTGGGTCAATTTATCTTTAGCCATGCTGGAGCAAATCCGACAAAGCCAATTGAAAATAATACCGAAGACGAACTTGTCTGGATGGGTGAGACCTTTCCTTTCCGTCCGGCATATCCGGAAAAAGTTTTGATCTTTGGTCATACTCCTACTTGGCTGTTTCATCCGGGTTCTAAAAATAAGAAAAAAACCGCTCACATATGGTACGACAATACTTACAAAGACAAGCTTTGTGTGGACTGCGGCGGAGTGTTCGGGGGCCGCTTGGCGGCAATAGAGCTGCCATCGTATAGAGAGTTCTATGAGTAATTATTTCGGTCATATGGCCGCTTGCATGATCTACGCAGTACGCAGAAATACTCCCGCATATACGCAGAATGTCTACTAATACAAATTTGTATTACCTATTTAATTTTCTAAGCTTTTGAATTGCTTTTTTATGCTGTCCTCAGTCCACTGTGATTTTTTTTTATCATACTCAAAATCCGCTCTAATTTTTGTTTCTTCTTCTGTATTTGGGGTTGCCGCGGTAGTTTCAACAGTTTCTGGCAGCACTATTGTTCGTAATCCGATTATAGCCGTATAAAGCCTTTTTTGTAGATTTTGTCGTTCCTCAAAAGTTGTACTATTTGTTATTTGACCAACCATATCCAGGATTTCATCAAAATAACAGCCCGTTTTTTGCCGCTTTAAGAATCGGTCGTCTTGTGAACTCTGTGGGACACCCTTTTCAATTCCCAGTTTATGCAATTGAAGTAAATAGTCTTGCTCCGGTATGTCGTTGTTCGTTAAATATTGTTGCAGTCTCGCCGCAGCACTTACTAGATCGGCACCAAGGTATACGTTGTTTGTCTTAACTTTTCCTTCAATTTTTTGTGAATTACGTAAATAAGCGTAATATTTCTTTCCGCGCAAATTCCATGCGACATGCCACTTTTGCATATTATCCACCAATCTTAATAATACAAATTTGTATTATTAATAATATAACATTTAATTAAAGGTAATGCAATATGCATTACCTTTAATTAACCTCCTGGCCTAGCTGCAGCCGAGACTACTTTTATGCACCCTGGCGATTATGCCAGGGCGGTTGTCCATTTTGACTATTTAAACTTATTTTTCTATTTTTATACCGAAAGGACCCATTTCAATTTTTTTTGTAGAACTCCACACTTTACTAATAAAACTTGATACTTTACTCAAATATGATTTTTTGTAGTTGCATTTTTTACATGTATATTTAATTTCTAAAACAACGTCGTTTCCTTTTCCGGAAATTGAGTAATCAGATAATTGCAATTCACTACCACAAGAACAGCGTGATTTCTCAGCAACAGATATTAGTATTTCAGACCAATCATTGATTGTGTTGCATCCCGCAGGGCAGGTGGCCCGAATCTTAAATGTTTTAAGGTTTTCCTGCCATTGAACAAAATAATCTAAACTTGTAACGGGTAGCATCATACCACAATGTGGACAAACGTATATTTCATCTTTCTTAACCCTTTGTAATATTTTCTTAAACATAATAAGCCCCTTTGCTCCAAAATCCAAGTTGTTTTCATCACAAATCCCGCCAACCCAGTTTGACTACTCATTAATTCTAGGGTTATCTATACGGCCTAGTAGGTAGTCATTCTTTCCTGGGATTAATTGGTGGTTATATATTGTGTTTTCTTGAATCTGTAAACATTTTAACAATATCATTAGTTAACTTTTCATAATCATCAGAATAAAGTATTGCTTCGTTTCGCTTCAAATCTTGATGTTCTTTTGTACCGATTTTTCTTATTATTATCGTCTGTTTACCCAACCCGTGTGCTATACCTAATTCATACCCAACATTAAAAGCAGTTTTTGAAAACTCTTCTAAATCAGAATTAATTCCTTGTGTTGAAATTAATTTTTCCTCAGATATATCTGCAATTACATATTCTGCCTTTTGAATCATTTCACATATTTTACACATAAAGTCAATATTAAGCATAAAATCTTTTGCTCGTAAATGTGTTAATCCGAGCTTGTCTAAAGCTCTGTCTTATCTTTTGGCGTTCCTGCTTGGCAACATAGCTTAAAAGACTTAAAAACTGGTCTTCCAGCAAATTCCCCACATCACCTGTAGAGCGGAATTTACGGGAGTCAAACAGAGTTTCATTTTCCAGAATCACAATATCAGCTTTGACAATGCGGGTAATTTTCTTCCACTCCTGAATGATACCGTCATAATCCCGGCCCAAACGATCCAGAGCATCAATATAAATTAAATCTTTCTCGCGAATAATCAGATTCATTGCCTGATATTGCGGAAGGTCAAAATTTCCCCCGCTTTGCTTGTCAACAAAAATATATCGTTCTTCAATGCCTAATTCTTTCATTTTTAAGATTTGACGATCCGGGTTTTGGGCCCGTTCTGAAATTCGAACATACCCTATCTTTATTTTGAGGCCTCAATTGATTTTACAAATATAGGATTATGTTCTTTAAAATTACGGCAACTCCTTCAACTATTCGACAATCCTTTTTTGAAATTAATTTTTATCTACCATTTTCTGCTCCTTACTCTATCAAAAAGTATACTTTTTGGCATACATCCAACAGGATAAATATTCATATGCCAATGGACTTTTTGGAATACTTTTAAAACTATTGCATATATCCGGTGGGTTCGGGTATAATAAGAGCAAAGGTTAGTTAGCGCCTGACCTTTGCTGTGGAGAAAATGCGCCGCAGGTAATAGTGAATGAGGTTTAATTCCGAATAGATAATCTGTTGGTCAGATTATCTATTCTTTTTATTGTCGCCGAAGAGGCATGATAAAACCCCCAGTTCAACTGGGGGTAGGGAAAAATTCTTAAAGATAAGGAAAGAACCTCCTTATGTTAGAATATGAGTGGCCTGACAACCACAATTCGAAGAAGGAGGTTCATGTCAAATGGATGACGTGAAAAGTTTATCACATAGCAAGTGGAGATGTAAATATCATATAGTATTTGCCCCCAAATATCGTCGGCAAATAGTATATGGAAAAATTAAGGCAGATATTGGGAAGATTTTGAGAGATTTGTGTAATCGCAAAGGAGTAGAAATCATAGAGGCAGAATGTTGTTCGAATCATATCCATATGTTAGTAGCAATTCCACCCCATTTAAGC
>JBDKTO010000021.1 GCA_039680175.1 Veillonellales bacterium
TAGCCGAAATCCGTATTGACATGATTGATCCGTACCCCGACTTCGCAGGGATAGTCAATCGTTTTCAGCGCCTCGCAAACCAGATGCCGGGCGGCATCTTTTTCGGTGATAGCTACCGAATCCTCCAGATCCAGCATTAAGGTATCGGCGCCGTAAATGCCGGCATTGGTCAGCATTCCCGGATTATTGCCCGGCACAAACATCATCGTCCTACGCAATCTCATAACTTCTCCTCCTCTTCACAACCTTTACACATTCCTTACTATAATCGGCCTGATTATTTAACTTCCGACGCAGCCGGCGGCTGCAGCGTACAGCAGCCGGGCTTGCTTTGTTCGATTTGCTTTTGATCACAGGCATAAGAATCCCGGAAAATCTGCCGGCTGCGCTGCCAAGCCCGCATAAACAATTTGCGGCCAAAATGATAAATAAAACTGATATCAATTACACGAGCGGCGAGCGTGTGAATCAAAATAATTTGCTTGAGTGACGCTGCATCCATACTGCTTTCCCAGCCCCAGCGCATAATGCCGCTTACGCCTAAAACAAGCATGGAACCCAAAACCACAATATACCATGTCTTTTGCCCGGAATTATATTCCCCTTCAAACGGTCTTTTCGCTTTAGTGAACACTGATTTGACGAAATCTTTCCACCAGACGATATCCCGCGATCCCAGCGAGGTAATCGCTTTCAGCGTACGGTTGAAATGATACCTGTCGAAGAGAAAAAACAAAACAGGCGCTAACAGCCACATAATGGCACCCAGCTTATGAACCGCACTAGCCTGGAAGGTAAAGAACGGCGACCAGTCAGTTCTGGAATGGTAAATCAAAATTCCCGACATCGCCGTAACAATATAGGCGAATCCCAGCCACCAATGCACCATTCGTTCCGTTATTCTATGCCGGTCGGCCGTTAATTTAATAGCTCTGTCAACCTGGGGACAGGCATGTATGCACTGGTAGCACCGCAGGCATTTATCGTCGACAATGGTTTCGAGATACAAGGAGTTCCGGTTTGTCTGGGATTGAACATGATCCAATTCCCGCAATATCACCGGGCAGGCGTCGACACAATTGCCGCAGGCGATGCAGGCTTTCTGCCCTACGAGTCCCTCACCGCCGTCCAGCAGATTATTCGGGGATATTCCCCCGGACAGCAGCCGCATCTTGGCAACAGGCGACCAAGCCGTATCCAATATATTGGTAATCAAATCCCGGTTTTGGGGCAGCATTTTTAATCCTGGCATATTTTCACCCCCTCGCTATTTTAGCGTTACTTGTTTTATGTCTTCCCGCATATAATTCGGCAATAGCAGCGGCGACTCAACGTCATTACTGATGCCCAGCTGCTCCAGCTGGTGATTGTACTCTGTAACATGCTTCAGCGTCAGCTTGCCGACTTTACGTTTTTTGGCAAATTCCGCTGCTCTTGTACCGCTCCTGCGGCCAAAGACAAAAATATCCAGCAGAGAATTCCCCCCCAAACGGTTTATGCCCTGAACACCGCCGGAAACTTCGCCGGCTGCATACAGCCCGGGGATACAGGTTTGCGCATAGGGATCAATTTCAACCCCGCCATTTTGATAATGCTGTGTCGGGAAAATTAAGATCGGTTCTTTCCGAACATCAATGCCATACTCGCCAAACCGGCGGACAATGCCGGCAAACATTCTGTCCAGCTTACCGGCATCGCCGCGAATGTTGATCAGCGGCGTGTCCAGCCATACTCCCTGCGTTCCCATCGGGGTTATAATTCCATTGCCCCGCTCCTGAACCTCCCGCAGGTTGGCTGAAGACACGGTATCCCTGGTTTCCAGCTCATTAATATACCGTTCCCCGTTTTTATTGACCAGTTGGGCGCCATTGCCGCGGCAGGCTTCGGTAATCAACTGTCCCAGCATTTGATGCGGCCACATTGCGCCGGTGGGATGATATTGAATGGCCTCCATATTGAGCAAATTTGCCCCGGCACGATAGGCAATCACCAGTCCGTCGGCCGTAGCGCCATAATGATTGGTGGTGGCAAAATCATTGGGATGCAGCCGGCCGATGCCGCCGGTTGCCAAAATCACTGCTTTGGCTCTCACAACGTAATATTGTTTCGTTTCCATATTTAACAGAATCGCACCGGAACAATTCCCCTGATCATCCATCAGCAATTCGATTGCCGGACTGAATTCAAGGGTCGGAATTTGCCGGTTATACATTTCATCTCTGAGTACACGCATAAATTCCATACCGCTCAAATCCTTGCAGGAATGCACCCGCTTGCGCTGGTGTCCGCCGGCAAAAGAAACGACCAAATCCCCGTTGGGATGCGTATCAAACATACAGCCTAAGCCTTTGAGCCATTCTACGATCAGCGGTGCGTCATGGACCAAAGCGCTGATAACATCCCGCTTGTTTTTAAACCGGCCGCCGCCCAAAGTATCCATAAAATGCCGTTCCGGTGAATCAATTTCCTTTGTGGCTGCGGCAATACCGCCTTCCGCCATGATGGTATTGGAGTCGCCGACACGCAATTTAGTCGTAAGCATTACCTTGGCGCCATTCTCCTGGGCCAGCAGCGCCGCAGCAACACCGCCGCCGCCGCCGCCGATAACCAGCACATCCACGTCATAATCAATTTTGTTTAAATCCACTTTGTCCGGATCGAGACGGCTCTTTGCTTCCAAAAGCTGAACCAGCTTAAGCGTTAATTTTTGCCCTTTGTTCGGTCCTAAATGAACTTCAGCATTAGCCGACGCCCGATAGTCCGGATGATGGGCGTGGAGCAATTTCTCTCTTTCGGCAAAGGGAAGGCGGGGTATTTCCTGTTTTAATCGAAAGTCCCGTGTTTCGTTCAGTTTTTTAATGGACTCTTGCATGCTTGCAGGATAGCCTGACATGAACATCCCTCCTAAATTTTCTCAAAGTCCCGTTGATCATATAGTTTTTTCAATTGTTCTTCACTCATATTTGCCAGCTTTTTTACCCCATTATCAAACTTGCCGTCTCTGATCTCCTTCGTACGGGCAAGCAAGTTGGCCGGCATAGGACGAACATACTTGGAATAGTACCGGCGGATAAAAAGAGCTATATTATGCGGCACCAATTCGCCTGTACACCTTGACGCACACAAACCGCACATCAAACAGTCAAAGGATAATTCCGCCGCTGTTTTCCAATCCCCGCGCAGCGCCGCTGCTATATAATCAATGGGACGCAGCCCTTCCGGACAAGCTTTGGCGCAGGCGCCGCAGCCGACACATTTCTTGATTTCCGGAAACAACGTCAACAGCGTCTCTACCGGGTCTTTGATGTCTTCAATATTATAAGGTGTCTTCGGATTGGGATAAAACGGGATTTGCGTCAGATGCATATTCGGTTGAACCAAAGCCTGACAAGCCAAACCAAATCTTAACTTATAATCGCCTGCCAGCCGATAGGCAGTTCCGCAAGCGCCGCAAAAACCACCCCTGCAGCCACAACCGCGAATGAACTTATAGCCAATCCATTCCATGGCCGTCATAATGGTAAGTCCTTCGGGGACGTCATAGCGCTTTCCCATTACATAAATGGGTATTAACTGATCACTCATTTTTCTTCCTCCCCATCACATTTACTTGCATGATTGGTTTACTGCCGGACTACAGCCATCGCGCGTTCAATCGCTGTATTCATACGAGCCCTGATTGTACAGTCCAAAGCCCCTTTGTCATTGACTAC
Organism: Veillonellales bacterium; assembly: GCA_039680175.1. Lineage (NCBI taxonomy): Bacteria > Bacillati > Bacillota > Negativicutes > Veillonellales > Veillonellales bacterium. The sequence goes on from JBDKTO010000021.1 coordinate 3,714, forward strand.
GACCATGGCATCCGTAATCTGATAGCGCTGCAACGCTTCCCGGATTACGGCTTTGATTTGATGTCCGTATTGCTGCATAGTCGGACTCTCCAGTTCAATTGCGATTCCATCACCTTGCTTTGCCGGCGCAACCGTGATAAAAACATCACTCGATTCAACCGTGCCGGCCTGACCTGTTTTTTCAATTAACATGTCGCTGCCTCCCTTGTAAGAATGTATGATTGTTTCTAAAGCAAACAGAAATGCTTGTTTTACTTTTAAGAATATTCTATAATGTAAATAGTAATAATAGAAATATTTGATTTTTATCTTATGCAATCAACTCTTTTTATAATGTTACAGTATAAGGAGATAGAAGAAATGGACAGTAAGGATTGGGAAATATTAAAAACTGTCGCCGAAGAAAAAAACATTACCAAAGCCGCCGAACGTCTGTATACTTCACAGCCTGCTCTTACATACCGTCTAAAAAATATGGAAAAAGAATTTAACGCTAGAATTCTAATTCGTACCTCCAGCGGAATATTGCTTACCTCCCAAGGTGAGCAGCTGCTCGAATATGCTAATGATATGCTGCGGAAAATGATGAATATTAAAGACCGGATATGCAATACAGCAGGCAAAGTACATGGCTCGCTGCGTCTGGGAGCATCCTCAAGTTTTTCCCATTATCAGCTGCCCTCGCTTCTGGAAAAATTCATTGCCCTGTATCCTGATGTGGAAATTTCTCTCAAAACCGGACTCAGTTCTAAAGTTCACCGGATGCTGCAGCAGGAGGAAATAATGGCAGCCATTATCCGGGGAGACAGCAATTGGCAGGAAGAGCAGTATTTACTGTCAGAAGAGCCGATTTGCCTGGTCTCGCTTCATCCACTTAAACTCACCGATCTGCCGTCCCGTCCCCGGATTGATTTTAAAACCGATTATTCCTTACAGAACATAGTGGAAACCTGGTGGCGGGAGAATTTCTACCGGCCGCCTTTAATCAACATGTTTGTCGATAATATTGACACCTGCCGCCAATTAGTTCTCCGCAATCTGGGCTGGGCTATCTTCCCGGGAATCGGGCTAAAAGAACATGACAACCTGTATGTACGGCCGCTGCATTTTAAAAGCGGTGAGCCGCTGACCCGACGTACCTGGCTGGTATGCCGGACATCTTCTTTAGAATTATCGGTCGTCCGTGCCTTTGTCGATCATGTACGAAGTTATACCAAGACATCCCTCCTAAAATAGAAAAAGTCCGCCGGGACAAAGCAGCAGTTCACCCAGGCAGACTTTTTCTATTTTTGCAATAACAGCGGGATTTTTGAACCGCGAAGACATGAAGAAGCCGAAGCGGTGGGGATTCTTCCCCCTACCCCTGACGGTAACTCACTCCCAGCGATCCCCTGGGATATCTCCATTCCACAATGCCGCCGTTTTTACACACCGCCCGGCAGGTGCCGCATTCCAGGCAGCCGGCATAGTCAAAATGAAGTTCGCCTTTTTCCAGCGTATAAAGTACGGCCGGACAGACCAACAAACAGGGCTTATCGTTACATTTTGCGCATTTCTCCTTATCAAGAACAATATGCGCCTGTTTTTCATCGACCTTAATCCGATCCAAATTAATCAAATACTCTATCGTTTCCTTTTTTACCGTCATATCGCTCTGAACCCCTTCCAGCCATCGGCCAATAAGTTTTTAATGCCTACATGCTGTTTTGCTATCCGCAGCATGGCCGTATTGATCTTTTCCGGAACATCGCCGCTCACTGTAAACATCTGCCCGGCCATAGCATTCATCATGGTTGGATAAGTGCTTGCCATGCGGGGATTCTGCGTAATTTCCGGCCAGCCGGCATAGAGCCGCATCGTAGGTATGACGTTTAACCGTTCCAGTTCCTTCTGATAAGCCGGTCCCACCGCTTCCGGCGCCGCCGCGGTAATCACAGCCTGAGCCGCCGCTATACCGCTGAGAATCGCCAGATCAATACCTCGTAGAATCGTACCCGTATTCACCACAAAACCGGCGGCGTCGCCGACTACCACTAAGCCCGGCCGGTAAAGCCGCTGCGGCACTCCTCGCCAGCCTGCCTCCGGCACGAGATGCGCCCCGTATTCGATCGTTTCTCCGTCGCCTAGCAGCGCTTGCAGTGCCGGATGCATTTTGAACTCCTGAAACACATCGTAGAGCCGCAGTCCTTTTTCCGCCACACTGTCCGGATTCAATACCACCCCCAGAGAAACCGACTCTTTATTCGTATATAAAAAACCGCCGCCAATGATTCCCTGCGTCCCTCCCAGGATGGTTCGCGCCACTCCCTGACCCGGGTTCAGATTAAACCGTCGTTCAATCGCGGCCGCAGGGAGTGCTATGGTTTCCTTTACCCCCACTCCCACACTGTGCGATGATACCTGATTTCGCAGACCGGCCTGTTGGGCAACCAGCGAATTTACGCCGTCGGCCGCTACCACAGTATCCGCATACACTACATCGTCTCCGGCTCTGATCCCGACAACCTGTCCGTTTTCTATCACTAAATCGTCGACCCGGATGCCGTCAACCAGCACCGCTCCCTGCTGCTCCGCATACGCTGCAAACCAGTCGTCAAAGTTACCCCGCAGCACCGTATAAGACTGGGGGATATCCTCTGCCAGTTCTGGATTGTAGTAGTCAACCGACATGGCGCTTGTGTCACTGAGCACCATCACTTGCTCCCGCACCACCGGCCGTTCCAACGCCGCCTTTTTATGAAGACCCGGTTCCACCAGCTCCAGGGCATACGTGTAAACCCGTCCTCCGGTAAGATTCTTACCGCCAACCTGCTTGGCCCGGTCAATCACCAATGTTTTTTTACCCGCTTTAGCCAGCTTGCAGGCACAGGCAATTCCTGCCGGTCCCGCCCCAATCACGATCACATCAAAACGATACGTCTCTGCCATAAAATCACCCCTTATTGTTAATTATTGAACAAACCCTATATAGCACAATAAAGCTCCCGGTTAACCCGAAAAGCTTTATTGATTATAAGAAAATATATACCGACTATTTTCATTGTATATATCATATACAGTATATGGTTTTAACCCGAGCATATACCAAAATCATAAAATTTTCAACAATCGTTTGTTGACTTCTCTTAAAAAAGCCTCTGTGGTTACCACCCTTTTATGTTTAACCGTTGACAGGTTTGCAAGATCCCCTGTGATCACACCTTCCTTAATTGTCTGAATAACAGTTTTTTCCAGATCATCAGCAAAAAGAATCAAAGCGATAATGCCATCAAGTTCGCCGCGTTTCCGTAATGCTCCGGTCCAGGCAAACAAAGTAGCTATCGGATTCGTCGATGTAGCTTCGCCCTTAAGATGCCGGTAATAATGCCGTTGAACCGTACCGTGTGCCGCTTCGTATTCATAACAGCCTTCCGGCGACACAAGCACGGATGTCATCATTGCCAAGCTGCCAAAAGCACTGGAAACCATATCCGACATTACATCGCCGTCATAATTCTTGCAGGCCCAAATCATTCCGCCCTCGGACCGCATGAGCCTGGCAACCGCATCATCAATCAGGGTATAAAAATATTTAATATCAGCCGCCGCAAATTTAGCCTTGTACTCCTTATCGTACAGTTCCCCGAATATATCTTTGAAAGTATGATCGTATTGTTTTGATATTGTATCTTTGGCAGCAAACCACAAATCCCGCTTTTGCTCCAGGGCGAAGCTGAAGCAAGCCTTGGCAAAGTTCGCTATCGAATTATCCGTATTATGCATGCCGAGAACTACACCGGGACCTTTAAAATCATGAATCGTCTGTTTTATAACTTCGCCGGTTTCACTGGTAAAGGCAAGCTCGGCTTTGCCTTTTCCCGGAACTTTATATTCAACATCTCTGTACAGATCACCATAAGCATGCCTGGCGATAGTGATTGGCTTTTTCCACGTTTTCACGAAGGGCTCAATACTGTCAACAATAATCGGCGTTCTGAACACGGTTCCGTCTAAGATTGACCGTATTGTACCGTTGGGACTTTTCCACATTTGCTTGAGTTTGTATTCCTTTACCCGCTCTGCATTTGCCGTAATGGTCGCACACTTGACGCCGACACCATATTTTTTTATAGCGAGCGCCGCCGCCTCCGTCACTTTGTCGTCGGTCTGATTTCTGTTGTTAAGCCCAAGATCGTAGTACTCCGTCTTTAATTCTATATATGGCTCCAGCAATATGTCTTTAATCATTTTCCAGATAATCCTGGTCATCTCATCGCCATCCATTTCAACTAATGGCGTTATCATTTTAGCTTTTTCTCTCATATTGATTTTCCTCTCCCTGCACGTTATTATAATCACTGCTGATTTTCTCTATACAGATTTTACTTTTTCAAAGAATATTCTACAACAATCCCAGAATAAAAAAAAATAATAGATTTTTATGTAATCCATTATTTCTTTTTATAAAGCCTGGAAAATTTAAGGGAGGTAATTCCGGTATGTTATAGAATTTTTTAATTGTTGAGATAAAAATTAATTATTTTTACTATTTTTAGTATTATTATAGAATATTTGTAAAAGTAAAACAATTACTTTTATCCGCTCTGCATTGCAGTACCAAGCTAATGTGCCCTAAGAAATACCAAAAATCGCACGACTATATGAGGGAGGCTAACAATGAAAAGTATTCAAACGAAGTTAACGATTACCATTCTTGTTATTTTTCTAGTGGCGATGAGTATTTTAGGCGGTCTTAACTACTGGAAAGCACGTTCAATTATCAGCGAAAATTTAAACACGGATATTGCCCAAAAAGCGGAAAATTCCGCTAATGACGTAGGGGACTGGCTGAAGGCCCGGCAGGCGGAAATGCAGATTATGTCGGCTGCCCCTATCGTCCAGAATGGAAATTTTGCTGAGATCGCGCCGTTTTTGATCAATGTTTCTCAAGCCGATAAGGCATTATACGACAGCATCGGCTATATCAAGCCGGATGGTACATATATAAATTCAGGAGGAAAGCAGGGCAGTTTGGCTGACAGAGACTACTTTCAACAGGCGATTAAGGGACAAGCCGTTATTTCCGATCCGGTCATTTCCAAATCTACCGGCAAACCGATTGTGCCAATCGCTATACCCGTCAAAACGAATGGCGTGATAAGCGGCGTGATTTATGGTTCGGTCAATATGGACGGACTCAGTAAAAAAGTACTGGATGTTAAAATTGGTCAGACGGGTTACGCCTTCGTTGCGCAGGGAGACGGCCTGAGGATTATCCATCCGGACAAGGATGTTGCGATGAAAGTGAACCCGCTCACCGATAGCGCTACTGATCCGAACCTTAGGCAGGTTTCCGAACGTATGTCGCGAGGTGAAACAGGGTTAACTGCCTTTGCATACAAAGGAGCTGAAAAAACGTATGCTTTCGCGCCTGTAGCCGGAACAAAATGGTCTTTGGCACTAGGCGTACCAACAGCAGAAGTAACAGGAGCAGTCTCCACATTAAGGAATATTTCATTAGTGACTATCGTTATTGTATTAATCCTAGCTGCCGTATTCATTATAGGGTACGCCCGCCGCATTGCCAAACCGATTAAAGCGCTGGCGGCGGCGGCCAACCGCATTGCCGGCGGCGACATTTCCCAGACGAAGCTGGATATCCATTCTAATGATGAGATTGGCCTGTTAGGTCAGAGCTTCGAGCAGATGACGCAGAACTTACGGGAGATCATTCAGAAAGTCCAGGGAGCCACCGAGCAGGTATCGGCTTCATCGGAAGAGCTTACCGCCAGTTCGGAGCAATCGACTCAGGCAGCCAATCAGATTGCCGTCTCGATTACGGATGTGGCTGCCGGATCCACTGCGCAAATGGAAGCGGCCAACGAATCTTCCGCTGTAGTGGAACAGATGTCGGCTAGTATTCAACAGATAGCCGCCAACGCCAATCAAGTAGCTGATCAATCCGGTCAAGCGGCCGATAAGGCGAAAGAGGGCGACAAGACGGTGGAAAAAGCGGTCAATCAGATGACCCAAATCGAGGATACCGTCAACACCTCCGCCCAGGTTGTAGTCAAGCTGGGCGAACGGTCAAAGGAAATCGGCCAGATTGTCGATACCATCTCCGGTATTGCCGGACAAACGAACCTATTGGCTTTAAATGCGGCTATTGAAGCCGCCCGGGCCGGTGAGCAGGGACGCGGTTTCGCGGTAGTGGCGGAAGAAGTACGGAAGCTGGCCGAGCAGTCGCAGGATGCAGCTAAAAAGATTGCCGAGCTCATTGGAGAAATCCAGGGAGAAACCGATAAAGCGGTTATCGCTATGAATGAAGGTACACAGGAAGTCAAAGCGGGAGCCGACGTGGTCAATGCCGCGGGAACTGCTTTCCGGGAAATTATGAATGTAGTGACCCAGGTGTCTGACCAAGTGAAAGAAATTTCAGCGTCTATTCAGCAAATGGCTACCGGCAGCCAGCACATCGTTAATTCGGTTAGCAAAATTGACGAACTTAGCAAAAAATCAGCCAGCGAGTCACAAAGCGTCTCGGCTGCTGCCGAAGAACAGCTGGCTTCGATGGAAGAAATCGCATCCTCCAGCCAGGCACTGGCAAAACTAGCTCAGGATCTGCAAACTGCTGTAGCCGGGTTTCGGCTGTAGCAGGAAAAAGGAGATGGGAAGAAATGTTTAAGAAACTTAGCCAGTTCGTATTGCAATTTCTGGGTGTTCTTGCCTATCCCTTTATATTTGTTATTGCGGTTTTGACGCTTATTTGTTCACCTATCCTCTGCTTTTTTAGAAATATTTTCCATTTAATCCGACCCAAATAATTTCTAAACAAAAGGTGGTATAAACCGCTTTAATAGCTGTTTATACCACCTTTTGTTGAATTTACTCTATTGTATCTCTGCCGCAGCATTTTTTATATTTTTTCCCGCTGCCGCAGGGACAGGGATCATTGCGGCCGACTTTTCTGCGGGTTGCAAAGTCAAATACCTCACCCGGCTGGCGCTGTACGGCAAAAGGGGCTGATGGCAGCGGGTTTACATGCTGCTGTTCCGTTTTGAATATCTGATTTGGAGTATGCCCCCTCAGGATCCAGCGGCTGGTAGCATTCATCACCGGATTGATAACAGCAGTTATCTGCTGCACAGAGTCAAAGGAAGGAAACTCCAGCACATTTTGCAAATAATCGAACAGCTCCTGAACCGGAGCATCGGCGCGAATTAAATCCATGAACCCGCCGATCAGTTCTTCTATCTCCGCCTTGCTGATTTCATAATTCTGCTTGAGGAACTGCCGGAAGCTGTGAAGTTCCGGTGTCCACTCGATAAAATTCTCCTGCCCGGCTTCTAACAGCTGACTTTTGCTAAAGGAACGATAGTCGATATCCGGCCGTTTGTGCTGTTCTTTCACGATCTCTTTAGAATCTTCCACCCGTTCATCACAGTATCCTTCGTTGCAATATCGTATCCGCTGATAGTAGTCCATCGCATCGGCCAATACTTGAATGCATTCCCAGGGATCCACCGGTTTTTTGGTTAATTGTTCCAGCGTCTCTTGCAGCTTAGCAAACCCCATGACGCCGTAATAATAAAGTATACCATGGGTCAGCCCGATCCATTCGCTGTTTCGCTCTATTCTGGCTTCTACCTCCCGGTTAATCAGTTTCTCCGCCGGTGAAATCAGCTCCGCCGGCAGGCAGATAACTTTTTCTTCCTGCCGCAAGCCGGTAAAAATAATGCCTTTCCGGCGATAATATTCTACATCAGCTGCGATTTTATCATTGACCGGAAGAACCCCTCCCCGGGTAACTAGCTGCTTAAGCAGGTTAAACCGCTCCCGATCAAAAGTTGCTGTAATGCCGGTAAGCTTATCCGAAACCGAATCGGTAAAAACAGCAATCAGCTCATTTTTCCTTAAGGAACTTACCTTTTTTATATCCCATGTTCTGCGAATATCATCTAATTCTGCTTTCGTAAGGTGTTGCAGAAAATCACGATACGACAGGGTTGCCGGTAAGGGAGCCCAAAGCTGTTTTATATAATTTAGATATCGCCTCGCGGAGAAAGCCAGATATTTTTCAAATTTCCCCCCATCTTTACCCACGAAATTTTTACCCCGTTTTTCATCCATCGTCTTATCCTCCGTTATTGCCCAAAATAACCCATGCTTCCTTAACATTGCCGCTGACCGACCAAATGTTATGATGGTTATTATCGACTTTACCTACATATTTACTGCAAAAACGAAAAAATCCTGCAAAGCGAACTTGCTTTACAGGATTTTTTCGACAATAGCTCAGGCAGAATGTTTCTGCGTTCCTGCCGAAGCATTCGGTTTTGACTTGTAGTCGAGGATATAAAAGTTCTCCACAATAAAACAATAGCACAAACAACCAATGGCAATCAATCCGGCAGTAACCGAAAACTCCCAGAATGACGGAAAATAATACCCTTTAGTATGGGTGATCATGGATGTAAACGTCGTATTCAATCGGTTCAGTATAACCCCGAACGTCGTCAAGATTCCATATGCCAGCAAGCCCCCCCGAGTCAAGCTCCAACGGCTGAATACAATTACAATGGGAATCAAAACGCCCAGAATCAATTCGGCCAGAAAAAAATAGGACTGGATATTGCCGGCAAACAGCAGCGAAGCAGCGCCCCTGTCAAAAATATCATATAATTTCAAAATCAAATAAATAATCATAGCGCCGCCGCCGATCTGGGCCAACCCACGCAAAACACGAAGCGGCACATAATGATGAAACACCCTGCCGGATAAAATGGACTCAATGCAGACCATCGCCGGTCCGACAAAAAAAGAGGAAAATAAGAAGAAAATCGGCAGCAGTTCCGACCACCACAGGGGATAAACCTTATAGACTGCGATTAAAAACAGGGCGCCTAAAGAGGACTGATGCAACGTAGGCAGTATGACCCCGATAAACATCAGCACCGGAATAATTTTTTTGAAAAAGCGGTGCAGCCGGACGCCGATACGCTCCGTGACGATCTCCCCGAACTCCAGCACCTGGATCGTTGTATAAATGGACACGCACCAAAAAACTTCAAACAAGACGGAAGCATGCCCCCAGGAAATAAAAGGCCGCCAAAAATTAAACCATTGTCCGATATCCAAAAACAAACCGGCCATCACCAGAAGATAGCCCAGTAAAGAAGTCAGCATCGCTCCTCTGGCTACAGGATAATATTTCTCACGATGCAGAATATAGACAATAAAAGCAGTCGAATAGCCGCCGCCGGCCAAGGCCACACCGGTTAAAACGTCAAAAGCTATCCAAATGCCCCAGGGCCATTCGTCACTTAAATTAGTCACCGTGCCGAACCCGGTGATCAGTCGAAACAGCATCACACCAATACTAAAAAGTGCTATGGCCGTCAAAATATACCGGGAAGGTGTAACAGTAAAATTCCAGCCAAATATTTTAACTTTCATGATCTTCCCTCTTACCCCCAGTTTTATCAGGATTTTGCTCAGCCTTTTGAGTCAACCTGACCCTGCTCCTTTCTTTCGCCAGCCGGTTCCGCCGCTTTGTATAAAAAGATAAGGCCAGCAGCGCAGCTCCCCAGCCGGCGGCAATAACCGGTGTTTTCGTAACAAATTTATTGGTATACGCCGGCAGGGCTGTATTGGACATTCCCATTTTGAAGCCTAACTCCTCAAACGGCACATCGGACAAATACATCCAGGCCGTTCCACCGACTTCTTTTTCGCCGTAAATATAATCCACGTATTTGCTGTCGGCCGCAATTATTCGTTTACCCTCCGCCAACAGCTGGGACCTGTCGCCATATTGCAAGGCTCCTGTGGGGCACACTGAAACACAGGCCGGCGACTCGCCAGCCGCTATTTTTTGTGAACAGAACTGGCATTTTGTCACATGCGGTATCCGTTTCGACCACTCATATTTGGGAATATCAAAGGGGCAGGCAATCATGCAGTAGCGGCAGCCTACACACAAAGACGGATAATAGATCACGGCGCCGTCCGCATTGCGTTCCAGCGCCCGGGAAAAGCAGGCCGACACGCAGGCCGGTTCCTGACAATGGAAGCATTGCTGCTTTACATAGCGCCATACCGGCTCCTTGCGGGAATCGTCCACCGTGTGGAGCGATACGACTGTCCAGTTCAGATCATGGAGCTTGGCATCCGGTCCGGTATAGGGCTCGCAATTATTAAACTCCAGCTTATTCCACATCTTACAGGCGACTGCGCAGCTGCCGCAGCCGATACATTTCGTTAAATCAATGAGTACGCCTTTTGACACGGTTCCTGCACCTCCGTCACTTACGTTTTGGTGTTAACAATTGGCTGCGGTCGACAAAAGTCGTGTGCAACAGTTGTTCCGCCCTGCCGCTTAGCGGTTGGCTCAAATACTGGTCATACAGCTGCTGTACTTCCTGATTTTCATAACTGGCATGTTTTACCGCCATTTTTTCATCCATTGTATATAAAGCATCAATGCGGGCCTGGCGGACATCGTCGGCCGGAGGCAGCGAGGTGCGCGGCTGACCGCCGCCGCCGATGCAGCCGCCGGGACAGGCCATAAACTCAACAAACTGCCAGGAAGCCTCCCCTTTGCGAACCTTGTCCAAAATGATCCGGGCGTTTTTCAAGCCGTGGCATACCGCGACCCGCACCTCTCCCACGCCGGGGATACTGACAGCAGCTTCTTTGACGCCGTTCAAGCCCCGCACCGGGAACCAGCGGAGCAAATCTTCCGGCGGTTTTTGTCCGCTAACAAGATAGTAAGCGGTCCGCATGGCGGATTCCATCACACCGCCGGTAGCGCCGAAAATTACCCCTGCTCCGGTGGATTCGCCTAAAATCCGGTCATATTGAGCCTGATCAGGCAGTCCGTTAAAATCAAGCTGCTGCCGTTTCATCAATTTTGCCAATTCCCTGGTTGTCAACACTATGTCCACATCCCGCAGCTCCGGCTGCTGCAGCAGCCGGCCGGCGCCATTCATCTCCGGCCTTAAACACTCAAATTTTTTCGCAGTGCAGGGCATAACCGCCACCGACACGATATCCTTAGGCTGTAATCCCTTTTGCTCTGCATAGTAGGTCTTGATCACAGCACCCAGCATCTGCTGGGGTGATTTGGCGGTGGACAGATGTCCCAGCAGATCCGGATAAAAATATTCACAGAATTTCACCCAGCCGGGACAGCAGGAAGTAAACTGGGGAATATCCCCCCCTCGCCGCAGCCGTTCCAGCAATTCCGCCGCTTCCTCCCGAATCGTCAGATCCGCACTGAAACAAGTATCAAACACTCCTTCAAAACCAAGGGTTCTCAAAGCCGCGATCTGCCGGCCCTGAACAATGCTGCCGGCGGCCATGCCAAACTCCTCCCCCAGCGCCACCTTGGTGGCAGGCGCCGTCTGAACGACCACATGCTTGGAATCATCCGCCAGCAGCGCTTCTACCTGAGAAACCTGGTCACGCTCCGTAATGGCGCCCGTTGGGCACCACAGAGCACACTGGCCGCAATCCACACAGGTAATGTCATTTTTGATCGGCAATTCATAATAGCCGTAAATACTTTGCACATTCTGACAAACCTGCAAACACTGACCGCATAAAATACATTTCTGATCATCGCGGACAAGGGAGGGGTTATCAGCATCCAGAGGAATTCTGCCTTTAACCTGAACCGGCCAGCTGGCAGCCGCCCGATACTGCTGGGGCAGCCAGCCATTCCCGCCGATTGTCTCATTGGCGCAGCCAGTTATCGTCAGCGCCGCTCCTCCCAGTCCAAGTCCTCCCATTAGCTTAAAAAAGCTGCGTCGTGTACATTTTCCGTCTTTTTTCATGTTGTACCTCATTATAGGATTTAAAAATTAACAAACATAGGGCCCAATCACCGCTTTTGGGCCCTTATTGTTAAGGATAATATTCTTTTAATAAACAACAGTATATCGCAAATAGCCAAAATAATCAATTCTTCTACTGATTATGACATTCATTTTTTCGCATTTCCGTAATTTCAGGTTAAATATTATTTTTTAATTTCATCCGGCGATTCATCTGTTTCGGTTAATATCTCTAGGGCTTTTCTTTTTTGCGGAGAAAGTTTTTTTAATTTACGGGCAATCTGTAACAGCTCCGGATCCTCATGCCATAGATTGGGCGAATTCTCCCGCCGCATGTAAATAGAAGAATATTCAGGATATTCTTCCTCAATAGCCAGCAGCAAAAGCTCCAGCACATGTACACCCAATCCCAGAGAAATTTTTTTCAATGAATCAACTGTGGGTCTGGCTGGTTTATGCGTTCTGGGATCATACCCTTTTTCCAATGTATCAATTAAAGTATGACTTACTCCGCATCGTTTCGCTAAATCACGCAAAGACTCATTGCCGCGTTTTTCCCGAATAAAACGGCCTAATTTGTTCTCCATTCGTTTACATCACCCGGTTTCATTGTAAAGCAACTCATGACAAAGTTTTGTTGTTTATGATTGACATAGCTGTCGTCGTTGTTTATAATGTACATTGTGTAGTATGGTCAGTATAATAATATACTATGAATCCCCTCTTTATTTTTTTCAGACAATATGAAAATACTTATTTTGTCTGCTCTATAAGCAGCAAAATATATCTTAACCATTGCGCGCGTATCTGCTATAACGAACTAGTGATTTTTACTGCCATTATCAAGCAAGAACAGTCTGTGCTCCTAAGATTGCTTCGTCGTACCTCCTCGCAATGACAAATCACCCTCGCAGCAAGCATAAACACGCTGCTGTCATCGCGAGAAGCGATAGCGACGCGGTGATCTCTGCGGCCATAGACGCTTCTTTGTCTGATTCCTTCCTGCCTGTTGCGATGAGGTACTGAGCAATCCGCTTAAAAAACATCAGACCGGCTTCACTATCACTTGCTATGACAGGTTAATTTTCAACTCGCTGCTCATGCATAAAAACTTCCCAAACATTTTGTACTTCATAAACAACATAGCGGCCTTTATAAAAAAAAATTCCCCTGATTCCTGACGGGAGCGGCGTAAGAATTCAAAAAACAGAGGAGCAGCATGTGGTGGTAAGAAAAATAGCGATGGCTAAAAAATCAAAAATTGCGGTAGCGCTTCTTGGCATAATTGTTTGTTTAGCCGCTGCGATTATTGGTATTCATTACATCAGCCGCCCCGGCAAAGCTTTTATCTCCGAAAAAAACGGCCTGAATTACATGCATTCTCAATGGGAAGTTTTAATGGAATCAGCCGACACGGCATGGGACACAAGCTGGAATGCCTCTATCCGGTCCGCACCCTCCAACAGGGTAGTACGGCAAAAACTGCTGCTTAGTCTGTCTGATTTGCGAAAAGCAGAAAAAGAACTGCATTTGCTGTTTGAAAATCATTATGCGGAATTCTCCCCGGCCAATCAGGCAATCTTACAACAGATTCTTGAAGATTCTTTAGTAAGTGTGCATACGCGAAAAGAAGCAATCGAAGCCGTTTTAACGATTCAGGATGACAATATCTATCTTTTTGAAGTAATTAAGAATATGCCGGATGTGAACCTGCAAGGGGAACACTATCGTAAAACCGCATTGAAGCAATGGGAAAAATTAAAACCGTAATCCTCTTATGCGAATTTTACAACCTGCCCCTCCTGGAATATCCTTAAAGAGGAAAACAATGAAACAATTTATGTCAATTCGCAGCCAAATGAGCATCTTGATGGGAATTACTCTGTTTCTAATGACCAGCATGCTTGGTTTAATTATCTACCAGTTCGAAGAAATCAGCACCGCTTATCAAGACACACTTTCTACCTTACTAATGCGAACCACATCTCTGCAGAAATCCCAGGACAGCTTTAATCAAAGTATAACTGCTTTGCACAAGTATATTACCTATTACGATAAAAAATACGCAGCCGATACCTTAAAATTGCTGCGGCAAAGTCAGGAAGCAATCCAAATATCCGGCACAGCCATAACAGCATCAGAAAATACACAGCCATGGATAACTCTGCAGTCGGCCATATGCACGTATCAGGAAGACATCCAGAGATCCCTCCCTTTGCAAAGCGCCGATAAACCTCTTTCAGCTACCTCCCTGCTAGCAGCTGAAAGAAACATGGATAACGCCGCTGCCTTGTTTGCCGCTGCCAGAACAGCCCAAAACGACTTCTTTCAGCAGCGTATTGACCAACTGTCGGCACAGCGGTCTGCCATGTTTAAAATAGGGGTAAGCTTTAGTGTGTTCACTATCATAACTATGCTCGCCTTGTTCCTCTGGTACAGCCGTCAATTAAACGATCACAGAAATATATTAGAAAAATTATCTTTTATTGACGGATTAACAAATATCTCAAACCGGCGTCACTTTGATGAAGCAATAAACAGAGAATGGAAGCATGCCTTAACCTATAATGATTTCATCTCCATTATTTTAATTGATATTGACTTTTTTAAACAATATAATGACTTTTACGGCCATTTACAGGGCGATGAATGCCTGCGTACAGTAGCAAACGCCTTAAAAAAATCATTGGCACGCTCCGGAAGCATGGCAGCAAGATACGGCGGAGAAGAATTTGTGATATTATTACCGTCAACTCCACAATCAGAAGCAGTGAAAGTGGCAGAAAAAATAAAAGAAGAAATTGAATTATTAAAAATCGTTCATCCTTTGTCAAACGTACATTATTATTTAACCGTAAGCATGGGAATCGCCGCTTTAAGGCCAAAAAGTACGCTTAATCCGACAGACTTGCTCGCTAAGGCTGATTCCATGTTATATAAAGCAAAAAAAGAAGGCCGGAATAAAATTGCAGTAATAGAACCGAATTTCCCTATCAGAAAATCAAGTCATAAATGATTCCCAAAAGCAGGAAAATGGCATATAAGGTACGAATATATATTGTAAAATATAGCAACGCAGTTTTTTATTAGGAGGGCAGAAGATGAACTTGTTAAAAGTAAAAGCAATGGCAAAAACTCTTGGAATCAAGCCGGGAAAACTGAATAAAACCCAGATTATTCAAGCGATCCAAGTTCAGGAAAACAATTTTCCCTGCTTCGGAACAGCGAAGAATTTTTGCGACCAGCAGGAATGTCTCTGGCGGCAGGATTGTCTGGCATCCTTGAAAGCGCCAGTTCCTTCTAAGAAAAAACAAAGCTCGCGTCGCGTCCGTTAAAGCGGTGACACGCGCCGTGATATCCACAAGGTATAATTTTTCATTAAAGGGAATCCTTGAATAACACTAAGGGATTCCCTTTTGACTTTATTAATAGTGCCGGTTAGTTAATTTTCCTAAAAAAATAATAAAAAGCAGGATTTTTTATTATTTGTCAGAATATTTAAATTACAATAAGTTTAATAAGTTATTTTACTGCAGCTTCACTCTAAGGGAGGTGCATAGCGAAAAAAATAATAGTCTTTGCCTGAAAAGATTTGATACGAGGAGGGAATAGAATGAATACTCTATTGTCCACTGTTTCACGAAACGCCATTGCCATGGTTTTGGCAGGCGGCAAGGGAGAGCGGCTGAATCCCATTACGTTAAACCGGCCGAAACCATACGTTCCTTTCGGCGGTAAATACAAAATCATCGATTTTGTCTTAAGCAATCTATTTAACTCCGGTATCAAAAAAGTCTACGTTCTGACTCAATACAGAGCGTATTCATTAAATAAGCACATCAAGGATTCCTGGGCAAAATGGGTCGGTCTGGGAGATTTTTACGATACCATATCGCCGGAAACGAACAATCTCGGCGAAGAATGGTTTAAGGGGACAGCCGATGCTATTTCGCATTTTATGCGGATACTCGAAGCAGCCGATACAGAATATGTGATCATCTTCAGCGGTGATCACATTTATAAAATGGATATCAGCCAGATGATCAGTTATCATATTTTAAATAAGGCGGATCTCACCCTGGCAGCCCTTGAAGTTCCCGTTGAAGAGGCAACACGGTTTGGTATCTTTTCAGTCGATGAAACTTCCCGGATCAAGGCTTTTGAAGAAAAGCCACTGAATCCTGCCACGATTCCCGGCAGGCCAACCTGCTTCGCATCCATGGGAAACTACATTTTTTCCCGGAAAAAAC
Organism: Veillonellales bacterium; assembly: GCA_039680175.1. Lineage (NCBI taxonomy): Bacteria > Bacillati > Bacillota > Negativicutes > Veillonellales > Veillonellales bacterium. Next base: position 19,780 of record JBDKTO010000021.1, read on the forward strand.
TGATTGAAGTATTAAAGGAAGGCAAAAAGCAGCACAATGATCTTGATTTTGGCAAACATGTTATTCCCCTGATGCTGGACAAGGGAGATAAAGTGTTTGCCTATAATTTTTCCGACAACGTAGTCCCCGGCATGGAAGAAAAAGAACGGGGCTATTGGAAAGATGTAGGCACCATTGACTCTTATTATGAAGCGAACATGGATCTGATCCATGTGGTTCCCCGATTGAATCTTTATAACTACAAATGGCCGGTTATTACAAATCAGGGTAATTTTCCGCCTGCTAAAACGGTTTTTGACGAAAATAACCGGCAAGGACAAACCATCAACTCTTATGTCTGCGGCGGCTGCATCGTCAGCGGCGGTACAGTGCGCCGGTCCATCCTGGGGCCCTGCTGCAAAGTAAACAGCTACAGCTTGGTGGAAGACTCGATTTTATTTGAAAATGCGGAAATCGGCCGCTATGCAAAAATCAAAAAAGCCATCATTGATGAGAATATAAAAATTCCTGAAGGGATGGAAATTGGCTACAATTATGATGAAGACCGGCAAAGGGGCTACACAGTTACCGACTCCGGCATCGTCGTTGTAACCTGAATCCCCGCTTTAACTGGATACTAAGAAAAGCATCAGTTACAAACTAATTTTATTTAAACAGTTTCGCCGGCTGCCTTTTCCATATCCGCAATAAAGGCAGCGACCGCTGCCTGCTTTGTCGCCCAGGAAGTGACCAGGCGAACCGCCGAATGCTGTTCGTCGACTTGTTCCCATAAATAGAAAGAATACTTCTCATGCAGCTTGTCGATCAGCCGGTTGGGCAGAATCGGGAATATCTGATTGGACGGAGAGTATGTCAGAAACGAATAACCGGCCCGGCTGACGGCCTCCCGCAGCATAGCCGCCATATTATTGGCGTGTTTTGCCAAGTCGAAGTATAAATCGTCTCTAAACAGCTCCAAAAACTGGATGCCGAGAAGCCTGCCTTTGGCAAGCATTGCTCCTTTTTGCTTCATATAATAGCGGAAATCCGCTTTCAGTGCATCCCGGCAGATTACAAGGGCTTCCCCGATAAGCGCGCCATTCTTGGTTCCTCCGATGTAAAAAGCATCCGTCAGCCCGGCAATATCCGAAAGTTCCAAATCGTTGTCTGCACAGCAAAGAGCCGAGCCTAACCGTGCACCGTCAATATACAGCAGCAGATTATTTTCTTTGCAGCACAGGCTGAGTTGTTCCAGTTCCTGCCGGCTATAGACCGAACCGATCTCCGTTGGATCGGAAATATAAACCAGCCTTGGTTTCACCATGTGCTCATCAGCGTGGCTATCGGCGACAGCCTGAATCTGCTCGGGTCTTAATTTTCCGTCCTTTCCTTGGACAGAGATGATTTTGTGTCCCCCAGCTTCAATCGCGCCTGTTTCGTGAACCAGGATATGGCCGGTATTGGCGGCGATCGCCGCTTCATGCGGCCGTAAAAAAGCGGACAGCGCCGTGAGATTCGTCTGTGTTCCGCCGGATAAAAGATGAATATCAATATCGCTTCGCTTGATTTTTCGCTGCAAGATTTCCACTGCTTTTACTGTATAACAGTCCTCGCCGTAGCCGTCAAGCTGCTCCAGATTGGTTTCAAGCAAGGCTTTTAGTATTCTTGGATGTGCTCCCTCACTGTAATCATCCTTAAAACTATACATGCTATGCGTTGCTCCTTTCAATGATACGATCAATTATTTGTTGTAATCCTGCCGTGAACTTTTGATCATCTTCGCCGGTACGTTTACTCGGTCCTTTTGTTCTACCGCCGCCGCGCCGAAACTTTGCCTTGATTTCCCGTTCCTCCATTAAAAACTCTATGTTATCAGCACGATATTCCCGGCCGACCGGACTAAGGCAATAGGCCGGCTTCCCCAGGGCCATCGCCGCCAAACCCCAGTCCTGAGTTATGATAATATCGCCCGCCTCGGTCAGATTGATTACCTTAATATCCGCTTCCTGGGAAGCGCTGCCGACAATAACGTGATGATCCGAACTAATATTATGATTAAAACTTGCCACCGTCCAAACCGGGATCTTATATTTTTTGCCAAATTTGATGCATAACTGCAACACATTTTTCGGACAGGCATCCGCGTCCACAACGATTTTCATAAAACTTCATCTTTCTCCGTCTTTTCCGCAATGAATTCCGCAAAAATCTTAAGTGAAGTCGTTGCGCAGTTACGGCCTCCCTGCCGGTAATAAGCATGAACCCTCAAACGTATCATTTTTTGCATAATAATATCGCCTTTCTTATCTAACTTATTCCCCCATTATATACCTGGAGATTCATGTGCGCCAGCAGTCAATTTCGCTCCGTTTCTGCCGGTAAATAAAACAGCCTGAGCGGCCGCCGCCGTTCAGGCTAAAAGAATCGTTGTTCTTTACAATTATACAGCTTTTCCTTCTGCTAAGCCGGCGGCAAGATCAGCGTCTGTTTGCCGGATAAGCGGACGTTCCGGCCTGACCAGAAACCAAGCGATCATCCCGACAATGGCAAAGGCGGATGTTGTAATAATAGCCGATTGCCAGCCGTAATGGGTTGCTATCCAGGCAGTAAGCGTCGGTGCCGCAACACCGCCAAGGTTTCCCCAGAAATTCATCCAGCCGGAAACGGACCCGGAAAACTTGCCGCCAAGATCAATACAGGCCGCCCAACCGGCGTTAAACGTCAAGCCAAGAGAACCGAGGGATACGGTCAGCCAAAAAACATTCAGCGTCGGCGTTGTGGCAATAGCGCCAAGATAAAGAGTTACACAGCAGATTGCCAGCCCAACTACCCCGGACAGGGTGCGGACTTTATATTTCGATGCGCCTTTGGCAATCAGCTTATCACTGAAATAGCCGGTGACGAAGGTAACAAGGCAAAGTGCGGCCCAGGGAAAGGAAGCGGCAATCCCCATCTTCTGCAGCGAAAAATTTTGCGCTTCCATCAAATACAGCGGCAGCCAAGCCAAAAATACATACATAATATAATCGGTGATAAAAAATTGAATGCCAATGGCCCAAAACTGGCTGGAACCGAGAAATCCCCGCCAAGGCGCCATTTCTTTTTTCGGCTGAGCCGCTTTGACGGTTCCTTCTTCAATATAGTCAGCCTCGGCCGCGTTGACAAATTTATTTTCACGCGGCGATTCGGTGGCAAAATAGTACCAGGCTAACGCTAATATAAACCCGATAATACCAAAAATCACAAACACGGACCGCCAGCCGAAAGCCAGCATCAAAGCCACCGTTGCTGCCGGACCGACCACCGGGCCGAAAAATACTCCGCCTAACAAGAAGGAGGCGCCCCGGGCCTTTTCGTTGGGATTAAACCAACGGTAGACAAACCGTCCAAAAGAAGGAGCCAGCGGACCTTCGCCGATACCGAACAAAGCCCGGACTGCGGCAAACATGGTCAAACTACTGCAAAAGGCCGTTAAACTGGTAAAAACCGACCAAAAAGTCGCCGCGACCGTCACCACCAGCCGATGGCCGAACAATTCGGACATGATTCCCCCGGGGATCTGCATCAGGGAATAACCGACAAAAAATACCGTCTGCAAGAGTCCCATATCCATTTTAGTAAAAGTAAACTCCCGCATGATTTCCGGCGTTGCCACGGATAAATTGACCCGATCCATATAAGAAATGAAACAAATAAGAAACATGAGTACTGCTAAAGACCAGCGAAACCGAGAAGCTTTGGCGTTCATAGTAACCTCCTGAAAATGTAATTTGTTCTGCAGCGCAACTTTGGTAAAAGATACCCGGCAGCATTCCTCCTTTTGATTGTGGCAAACAAAAAAACCCCTTATCCCCATAGAATAAATCTAAGGGGCAAGAGGTTCATCTCGCGGTACCACCCTTATTAACCGTCTCCAACAGACAACGGTCTTCTCGTCAGGTCAAACAACCCTAAGCAAATAACGGTTGCACTCGTTTGAGCCGAGTCCGGCGCAGCTTACTTAGCAAGGGAAACTCCCCGCTGTTGAGCCTTGCAGTTCGGGAGTGATTAGGCTGTACCGTTCTGTTGCTGGCTCGCACCATCCGCCAGTTCTCTGAAAACGCCACGGTAAACTTGTCTCCTTCATTACCTTTTATGGTCAGTGTTCAATTTTAAAATATAATGTAAAGTTGTAAACTTGTAATGTATACAGTATAATAAATCAGAATTGTTTCGTCAAGCCTTTTATCAAAAAAATATGCGTTCCTTTTTCCCTTACAGGAAAGACGAACCGGACAGCGAATAAATACTAAGTTATCACGATTCAGCAGGAGGCAGCCAGCATGACGGATCAAGAATTATTAAGCACACTGGAAAATATAAAGGGCCTTGCCGTAAAAGCAGGGAAAATCCAAATAGAAAATCTGGGGCGATCCGATTTAGAGATCATTACGAAATCTTCTTCGATTGATTTAGTAACAGAAGTAGACAAAAAATCGGAAAAATGTATTCTCCAGTTTATCGGAGAAAATTATCCTTCCCATAACGTTCTCGCTGAAGAATCAGGCATATCCTCCGGTCAGTCTGACTATCTTTGGGTGGTTGACCCCCTGGACGGAACAACCAACTATTCCCAGGGATTACCGATCTTCTCCGTTTCCATCGCTTTACAATATAAAAAGGAGACGGTTCTGGGAATTGTCTATGCGCCTGTACTGCGGCAGATGTTCACTGCCGTCAAAGGGCACGGCGCTTATTTGAACGGCAGTCAGATTCATGTCTCCGCCAAAAAAGAACTGTCGGCCAGCGTTCTGGCCACCGGCTTCCCTTACGACCGGGCTTCTCATCCGGTGAACAATCTGAATTACTTCAGCGCCCTGGCCCGGAAAACGCGGGGCGTCAGACGCTTTGGCTCGGCGGCCTACGATCTGGCCTCGGTAGCTGTAGGCCATTTCGACGGATACTGGGAAATGAACCTTTCTCCTTGGGATGTCTGCGCCGGGATTTTACTGGTACAGGAAGCCGGCGGCGAAGTTATTTTCTTCCGGGAGGACCGAAAAATCTCCCTCATTGCAGGCAATAAGAATATCTGCCGGGCAATACAGACGGAAATTATCCATACGGATCAAACTGCTGCCAAATAGTAGCCTTAAAAATCACCTGCCATTCCTGAAAAAGGCAGGTGATTTTTTTAATCTCCTATATTGTTGCTTAGGCTGCTGGTTTTAAATATTTTGCCAAAAACTTTTCCATTGCCTGATAGAAATCCATGCGATTCTCTTCATTGTGGAACCCATGTCCTTCGTTTTCTTTCACCATATATTCCACAGGGACGCCCCTGGCCCGCAGGGCATCCACAATCTGATTGGACTCATTGATATTCACCCGCGGATCATTGGCTCCCTGGGCAACAAACAGAGGAGCCTTTATCTGATCGGCATGAAAAACCGGCGACACATCCCGCAGCAGCTGGGTGTCTTGTTCCGGATTGCCCATCCGCTCATAAAACTCCGTGATGGCGGTTTTCCAGTAAGGAGGAATCGTTTTCAATAAAGTAAATAAGTTGGACGGGCCAACCAGATCAACGCCGCAGGCATAAACATCCGGCGTGAAAGTCAGACCGGCCAGCACGGCGTAGCCGCCGTAGCTGCCGCCGTAAATCGCCACCCGCTTGGGATCGGCAATTCCCTGAGAAATCAGCCACTCTGCCCCGTCGGTAATATCATCCTGCATCTTTTTCCCCCACTGTTTGTTTCCGGCATTCAGAAATGCCTTGCCATAACCGGTAGAGCCGCGAAAGTTCATCTGCAATACGGCATAGCCCCGATTGGCCAAAAACTGAACATCCGGCGCATATCCCCAGAAATCTCTTGCCCAAGGGCCGCCGTGGGGATTAATTACAACCGGCAGATTCTTGGCAGCCCGGCCTTGCGGCAATGTTAAATATCCATGGATCGTGTACCCGTCACGGGAAGTATACTGCACCGGCTGCATGACTGCCAGATCTTTCTCCTTCATCCACGGTGCAGTATCGCCAAGTTTTGTCAGTGTATCGGTGGTAATATCATAAAAGTAATACGTTCCCCGGTTGCGATCACTGCGTACTAAAACAATACATTTGTCCTCTTCCTTATCCCAGGATATTACGGATATTTCATCGCTTCCCAAATGACCGGCCAAAGCTTCATATACCTGTCGTGTCTGGTCGTCAAAAAATTGCCGGTGCAGCTTATCGGTGACATAACCGACGCCAATCAGCACCTTTCGTTTTTGCGACATTCCCGCTCCGGCCACATCAACCTCGGGATGCTCAAATAATACTTTCTCTTCCTTTGCCTGCTCCGGGTCAAACAGCACCAGCGCCTGTTTATCCCGGCCCAAGCTGGAACCTATGTAAATCTTTTTATCATCGCCGCTAAAGAAATAAGGCGTTACATTTTCCCGATAGTCAAGGGAAAGTATCTGTACGAACGGCTGCCCGGCCGCCGCCCGGTAATACACCAGATTGTTGCCGGTATCTGCGTCCTTGCCAAAAGCCAGCCGAACCGTTCCCTGGTTATCCGTCAAATAATCCGTATAGTTTCCCGGGTTTTCGACTTCAAGGGTAAGCTTGCTGTCAGTCAGATCCAGCCGGTACACATCAAAGGTCTCCCGGTTGCGCTGATTCATGACAAGCAGCAGTTCATTATCTTTATCCGGCAATATATCAAGGACCTCAGCGCGCACTCCGGAAAACGGAGTCAAATCCCGGTTTTCACCGGTTTGAATATTGACGGCATACAGGTGAAAATTTTCATCGCCGCCACTGTCCTGCTGATAAATAATCGTCTGGTCGTTTTTCCAAAAATAATGGTAAATATCCCGGTCAACTGCGTTGGTGATCCGTTTTGCTTCCGTTTGTCCCGCCGCTTGAACAAAAACATTCATCCGGTGGTTATCCGGTTTTAAAAAAGCAAAATTCTTACCATTAGGCGAAATTTGATACCCAGCGATTTCCGGATTGCGGAAAAAATCCTGCAGCGGAATTCGCGGCGCTTTCGCCTCGTTTTTCTCATTTGCAAACGCCGTCGAACAAAAGGCAAATAAAAAAATCAGCAAAATAGAATAACACCAGATTCTCTTTGTTTGATTTTTCATTATTTTTATATCCCTCCATCTATAAACCGATTCCAATAAAAATCGCCTAATTTTAATTATAGCGCAGCGATGATAATAGCTATTGCCTTATTGGAGCAAGCACTGTTCCTGCCAATTTTTGCAGACATCTACCCACTTCAAGCCCTGAGAATATTCATATAACTCATCGCAGTTCAGTTCTATGGCAGAATTGCTGCTGCCGCAGGCGGGAAAAACCGTTTTAAATCGTTTTAACGAAACATCAACAAACACCCTCACAGCCGGATTATCGATACCAAAGGGACACACTCCCCCTACCGCATGACCCGTTAGAGCAAGAACCTCATCCGGTGACAACATTTTCGCCTTTATTCCAAACTCTGCTTTAAACTTATGATTGTCAACTTTGGTATCCCCGGCTGTCACAACTAAAATACAGCCTTGTCCGCTTTTAAAAGAAAGCGTCTTGGCAATACGTGCCGGGATTACATTCAGCGCGTGGGCCGCAAGCTCCACTGTTGCGCTGGATTCATCAAATTCTAAAATATCTTTTTCCCTGTCATATTGTTTGAAATAATTTTTTACTGCTTCAATTGCCATTCCCTGATTCTCCTTCGCTGGCGATTCTAAAAGTCATACCTGGCCTAATTCAGAAGCACGGGGACGTTCATCTTGCTTACACCACATTCACGCTTTAAAAACGATGCTTTGATGAATCCCGGTTACCCGGGCAATTTGCCGCTGGGTAACCCCATCAATCCCCTTGATCTTTCTGATGATCTTGTTGCGCTCTTCAGTATCCAAACTTTGCAAAATTCCAATCGGCTGCCCGCTTAGCAATTCCCTTATCTCCCCGGCCAACGTCTCATCACTTTTCCGCTGTCTTGCCACAAATTCCATAAACTGATCCCTATTCTCTTGCTGCATAAAGCTGACAAATTGCTTAATAGCCGCTTCCCGGCTGCTGTTCAACATATCCAGGACAAACCAAGTATTGAGCAGTTCAGAACAATCCTCCCCCCCGAAATAAGCCTGACAGCTGCTCCAACGGTACTCCTCCGGCTTTGCCGCCAGATTTGCTTTCACAGGATTATTATGAATATAGCGGAGAACACCCAGCAAATATGCTTCCGTTTCGACTTCCTCGCTTTGAAATCGATTCTGAAAGACATGCCCGACCCGGTCGTATTTTTGATTATACCACCATGCATAGCTCGTGCCGATACGCTTCATGATAACCGACAATTCTTCCTTTTCTTCATGCAATAAGAGATGGATATGATTTCCCATCAGACAATACCCGTAAACAGCGCAGTTCCCATTTTCTTTAACCCGCTTTATCGTTGCCAGAAAGCGGCAGCGATCCTCGTCATCAAGAAAGATATCCTGGCGATTTATTCCTCGCATCATAATATGATAAATTCCGCTGGCACTCTTTTTTCTTGCACATCTTGCCATATTTTTTCTCCTATTTTGTTTTTTTGTCATCCCAGCTCTATTCTAGCATAATTTTTAGCTGGAAGCAAAAAGAACGTCCCCCGGCTTCAAATCAAAACAACCCGGCCTTTGCAGGAAACTGTGTCGCTGATGCGGAACATACTCAGTAGTAAAAATTAGCAAAGGAGATCATATCATGAAAAAAACTAAATTAGTACTTTTATTAGCCGGATTCATGCTGCTTGTTTTGGGGATATATACACCAAATGCTTATGCAGCCGATAAAACTGTAACCGTAAAAGTTAGCGTTAATCCGGATTTCTGGAACAGCAGGATTACGTTTCCCAATGGCAATAAAGCAGAAATCAGCGGCATCGGCGTAGCCTTGCTGGATAAAGGACTGCCACAAGTATTTAAGACACTGACCACGGGGCAGAATGAATTATCCTTTACCTATACCGGGCCGGAAGATTCGGATTACCAGATAAAGATTCCTTTTTTGGCCGGTCCCGGAGCATCGGTTTATCAACAGATTGAAAAAATAACAAACAACGGGCAGACTCTCGTCTATACAATCGGCCTGGAGACTATCCGGCCATTAAAGCTAGAATGTACCCAGCAATAAGACGAGTCTTCTCTTTTATTTCACTGAAAATTACAGAGGCATAAAATGATAACGACAACTACGATTTTATTACTGATTACTTCCTTCGCCGCCGGTTTTATTGACAGTATATCCGGCGGCGGCGGTTTATTGCTGCTGCCGGCGCTGCTGATTTCCGGCCTGCCGCCGCAGACGGCCATCGGGACTAACAAGTTTACCGCGACATTAGGCCTCAGCAGTTCCCTCCTGAATTTCATCGTAAACAAGAAAATAGACTGGCAGGTGGTGCGCCAGGGAATACTTCCCTCCCTGGCAGGCAGCCTTTTAGGCGCTAAATTGCTTCTTTTGTTTTCCAATGAAACTGTGGGGAAAATCATCCTCGTCCTTTTGCCCCTGGCGATTGCGGCAACGCTTTGGCCCCACAAGCAAGCGGAGCGTGCCGAGTCCGTTCAGGTATCCAGAATAAAGGTTCCTGCCGTTTGTCTGGTGATCGGCTTTTACGACGGCTTCTTTGGGCCGGGAAGCGGCAGCATTCTGCTCCTGGCCTTATATTTATTTATCGGCCTGGATCTGGTGAAAGCTTCCGCTACAACAAAAGCCTTCTCCTTTCTCACCTGTCTTACTTCCGTAGTCGTATTTTTCAGTAACGGCATCGTTTTGCTATCCCTTGGCCTGCTGCTGGCGGCGGCAAATATTGCCGGAAATTTTCTGGGGAGCAAGCTGGTTATGCAGAAGGGGACAAAAATAGTAAAAGCCTGCCTGGCAGTATCGCTGGCTATATTATTTGCCTCTTTATCCGCAAAGTATCTAATGAATAAATGATCCTCTGCTAGCACCGCCGATCCCACAGTTCATCCGCCAGCCGGCCCCATTGCTCCGCATAAGGCATCATTTTCCGGGAAAATTCTTCTGCTGTTTCATCGACATGCTGTTGTGTCCATGCAGCCTTTGCTTCTATAACTATATCCTGCAGCATCATTGGATTATCAATTAATGGGCAGGGGCGCAATAAATTCTGATTAAACGGCTGACGTTTCTGATAGGCCCGGAACAGAGGATTACCCAGTGCTTCCTGCAGACTGACATCTTTGATATTGCAGACGCTGTAATGTACAAAGGCACAGGGTTCAACATCGCCGTTCGCATTGATATGAAAATAACGCCGGCCGCCGGCGATACAGCCGTTGCACGAATCGCCGTCATTCCAGAAATCCAGCAAAAAAATCGGCTTTGTCTGCCGCAGTTCCCGCATACGCTCAAACATCCATTTTCTCTGCTGCGGTGTAGCCATTCGCCCTAAATCAACATCTCTACCGATTGGTATATACGTGAAATACCAGGCAAAAGCAGCGCCCCTATCGACCAGCATATCGACAAATTCATCACTACCCAGTTCGACGACATTTTGCTTATTATAAGTAACAGACGTACCAAAAACCAAACCCGCGTTTCGCATCAACTCCATGGCATGCATCACTTTCTGGTAAGTCCCCTGTCCGCGGCGAAAATCTGTGCTTTTTTCAAACCCTTCAAGGCTGAATGCCACTGAAACATTTCCCAGTCGAACCATTTCATCAACAAAATTCTGATCAATCAGGGTACCATTGGTAAACATCATAAAAGCCAGCTCCGAATGTTTTTCTGCCAGCTTAAAAATATCAGTTTTACGAACCGTCGGTTCGCCGCCGGAGTAAATAATAAAATGTATGCCTAAATCCGCCGCCTCGGAAAAAATACGATCAAGCAGCGCAATATCCAGTTCACGGGCACACTGATAGTCCCCGGCCCAGCAGCCGGTGCAGTGTAAATTGCATTTTTCGGTGGGGTCAATCAATATCGCCCAGGGAATGCCGATTCCCAGTTCTTTCTCCACCTGCCGCTGTTTCGGCAAGCCTTCCATAACAGCATTCACAAAAAAAGTGCTGGCTAACCGCTTCCGGACGTGAGGATGGGTCCTGGTTAGCAAATTGACCACATATTGATGCCAATTATTTGCCGGCTCTTCCACCAATGGTTGAATATCCCGCAATATTCTTTGCTGCTCCGGATCATGAATCATCAGTTTGAGAACCTTAATAATCCGGGGAATACTCTTTTCCGGGTTACCTGACAGTAATGTCAACACCTGTCCCAGCAACTTTTCCTCAATATACGTTTTCTTCAATTCCATAAAACAGTCGCCCCCTGAAGGGCACCGCCAGGGAATGGATGTGGTGACCGGCAGTCTTTTCTCTTAATAGGATTTGAATCAATAGCAGCGTGATTGCTCTCTGCGCATCTACCCCTTATAAGGTGTCCGTTTTTTTGAAATAGACCTCCGAATCTGCCCTTGCTCCGGCCTTTACCAGAATACAGCCGAATCTCTGAGAAGGCCCTGAGGCAGGTTTTCCGCAGAATCTAATTCTTACTTCAATTATATCATGAATTTCGTGGTATTTTTGTGGATCAAATTATTGTTTGAAAATCAGAGCCGCTATTTATCTGATCAATCAGGTAAATAGCGGCTCCTGTGTTATCGCCAGAGGAATTCAGCTGCGTCGCAAATCTTTCCCGGCAAATTCAGCTTGAAAATTTTTAACCTAAACGATTGTTTCCCTCCGCCGGAAGCGATGGGCTGGCAGAAGGATCAAATAATTTTCTAACACTGGTAGAGGCAATCAGCAGTGACAAGGTAATCAGCGCGATGGCCACGATTAACTGCAGACCGTCCGTCAGGAAAGAAAAGCCGCCGGTATAGAGGATTTTATTGACAATACCGTAGATTGACATTAAGAGGGCAAGCAGCGTAACGACAAACATAAAGCACATAGGAATGTAAAGCATCTTACCCTGACGCCCGGTGACTTTCAGGAAAACGGCCAGCGCAATCAGCACCAGCGCGGAGCACAGTTGGTTGGCTGCGCCGAACAGCGGCCAGACATTCATGTATCCGCCCAGGCACAGCAAATAGCCAAAGAACAAAGTGATCAGCGTAGCAAAGTATTTATTCGTCAACACACGCTGGACCGGCGACATTTTCGCCGGCTCAGTCGTATCGCCCGTGAATAACTCCTGGAAACACATCCGGCCGATACGGCCGACGGAATCCAAGGTAGTCAGGGCCAGGGCAGATACGCACATCGTAATAACACAAGTCGCTACATGGCGGGACAAACCGAACATGGACATAAAATTGCCGACAGAAGCAGAGAATATCTGAAACGGCGTTCCTTTCGGCATCACACCGCCGGTGGCGGCAGCGCCAACAACGATCAACGCCACAACAGCCAAAATCGTCTCAACCAGCATGGAACCGTAACCGACAAACAGCATGTCTTTTTCGTTGGAAATTGTTTTAGAAGAAGTACCGGAAGAAACTAAGCTGTGAAAGCCGGAAACAGCACCGCAGGCAATAGTAATAAAGAGGATCGGAAACATCGGCTTGCCACTGACTTCGAAGCCGGAAAAAGCGGGAAGTTCAATTGTCGGATTGGTAAAAATAACACCGATGACACCGCTGGCAATCATGCCCAGCAGCAGGAAAGAGCTTAGATAATCCCGCGGCTCCATCAGCAGCCACATGGGCATAACAGCCGCCATAAACATATAGGCAAAAACGACATAAACCCAGGTTGTTTTCGTAAAATACAGGGGATAAGCGATACCGGCCGCCAGCATTCCGAGGATCAATAGAATTCCTACTGCCAGCTTCGGTTTTTCCGCCAGGGGAACCTTTTTTAAGAACAGTCCGAAAAAAATAGCAACAACAATATACAGCATGGAAATAGACGCGGCAGCGGCATTAGGCGTGGCCAGTGAACCATTGGCGCCAAAGCCGTTGAAAGTGCTGGCAACAATGTCAACAAAAGCAGCTATTATCAACAAAGTAAACAGCCAGGAAAACAGCAGGAACATTTGCTTGCCGGTTCTGCCGATATACTTTTCAATCAGCATCCCCATCGACTTGCCTTCGTTCTTGACAGAAGCGTACAATGCGGAAAAATCCTGAACCGCACCAAAGAAAATTCCGCCGATCATCAGCCAGAGCATGACCGGTACCCAGCCGAACATAGCGGCGATAATCGGGCCGGTAACCGGTCCGGCGCCGGTAATGGAAGAAAATTGATGGGCGAACACAGTATATTTTGAAGAAGGAACATAGTCGTTGCCGTCTTCAAACCGATATGCCGGCGTTCTGGCCTGAGGATCAATCCCCCATATCTTTGTCAGCCAGCGGCCGTAGATAAAGTAGCCGCTTGCACAGACAAGCAGGGCGATACATAATAAAGTTAAACCATTCATAATTCCACATACTCCTTTTCTTGTTTATGCCCGCCGGCAATCTCATGTCGCGATCATGGCGGCTGCCGGCGGGCGGTTTCTACTATCCGGCAGTTCCCTTGGCAAAGACGAAACCAGCCAATAAAAAATCCCCCGTCTTCGCCACGGTTTACCGTGTTGAAGACGAAGGATAGTTCTCTCCGCGTTACCACTTCTTTTGCTGTTCGTTCAGCCACTCTGCCATATCGGGAAAATTCCGAATATGCTTCTTTTTAACGGTAGAAACCCGGATACTGCCTACTTTAGTTTCAGCATACGGCTCACAGATGATAAAAAATGGAGTGTTCCGCTGTCTTCCACCAACCGACAGCTCTCTGCAGGACAAACTTTCATTTTTGTAATTCTGTTCATCGCATTTAGAATATTCTATTGACATATAATATATCACTAACCATTTTCCCTGTCAACAAGATAATACTTTGTCTAAATCCGGCGTACAAATGTGCATTTGTTTTATCGGCCTGTGATTTTCTTACGGACACGTCCTGCCGCAGTGGCACCTCAGTCCTTTTATTTCAATCCAATCGTTCCTACGCCATCCTCTATGGTAATTTTTGTACCGAATTCCGCCGATAAACCAGCAATATCCCGCAAAATGCGTTCGCCATTTTCCTGATCGGCAAACTGCGGACGGCCCCGACGGGCTCTGTTATATTCAAACCCCAGTGAAAGCGGCGTTAACGTAATTTCAGCAATTTCCCCATCCGTAACCGCAAAAGAAACCATTGCCGATTCGAATACCCTGTGATCGACAGCCAGGCCTCTTGTTCCATTGGCACTGCGGGCATCCAATCCATCCGACACGGTATTCTCCGGGCCCAAATCATACAGATCATAAAATTCGGTCGGCTGCCGTTCCACCGAATCGTTTTGGAAAATAAAATCGCCAAGGCTGTAAAAGATCGGACGGCTTTTATAAATTTCAATGCCGCGCCAAATATGGGGACCGTGACCAATATAAGCATGAGCGCCGCTGTCAATGCACAATTTGGCAAAATCCCGGGCAAAATCCGCCGGGCGGTCTTTCGCCAGTCCTTTACGCTCATGGGTATGATGACTGACCAAGACAACATCGGCCTGCCGGGCGGCTTCCCTGATAGACCGGACAATCCGGGCGGCATCTTTGGAATTCATCGTAGTTACCGTTCCCGGCTCATCCCCCGGTTCAAACCGGATACTACCAACATAATAGCCGCCTTCAGCCGGTTTGGCAAAGCCTTCTTTTTCATTTAAAATCCGGTTGGCATTTACCTCCGTCTGCTCGACGATTTCCCGCAACTTTCTAAAGTCATCCGGGCGCACTTTATGAACCGCCTGATAACGGAGAACATTGGCCCCCGGGCGGCCGGGAACGTCCGGCCGCTGAGCGCTGGCCATACCCCATTCCGCTATCGTGGAAGTAACGCCGATCAGCGCGACCCGCCCCTGGGGTGTATCAAGATAGCGGGGCTGCGAGGCTTCCGCCAGATTTCTGCCCACACCGGCATGGATACATTCATTTTCATCAAGATGGTTCATCGTCGTTAAAATGCCGCCGATATTCCAGTCAATCGTATGATTATTCGCCCAAGCCATCATATTGAAACCGAGCCGTTTGATATCCTGCAAAACCTCCGGCCGGGCAGCCGCCCATGTGCCGCCGCTCGCCGGTGCCGGATAGACTTCAAAATCATGCAAAAGAATCTCAAAGTTCGTAAAGCGAACATCATGCGCTTCTATATAGTTTTTTAATTCAGCAAAATGCACATCATGCGGTAAACGCTGCGTAATAAAGGAATCACCTGCTGCCACAATAGAAATTTTCGACATAGCATCCCACTCCTTTTAATAAATGCTCAACGGATTAAAAAGATAAGCTTACGCTATCTTTCCCCCAATCCGGACTTGATGAGAGCGACAACATCCGCCAGGGCCTTCGCCTCTGCTTCGCCGTTTACCCTCACATTTATGCTATCGCCTTGTTTGATTCCCGCACTCATTACCGCCAGCATACTCTTGGCATTATAGGGCTTGCCGTCTTTCACCAGTTCGACCTGGCAGGAAAAGCGGCTGGTTAATTGAATCAGTACTGCGGCGGGGCGGGCATGCAGCCCTATTTTATTTACGATAGTTACAGGTTGTTCTAACATGAATTATCTCCTTAAAATGAAATTTTTCCCATGACGACCGGTATTCGGGCTCCGGTTACAGCCGGCAGGTTATTCGAATGTCCGCTAATGGCCTCATTCCCCAGCAGCGCAAAGGCGACCGCCTCTTTGGCATCACTGGAGAATCCCAGTTCCTCCTGCAATCGGACCGGGATTTCCGGCAATTCCCGCCGCAGCCTGGCGACCAGCGTCTGATTATGGCTGCCGCCGCCGCTAAGAATGACCTCGTCTATCTTATACAGTGGCAGAATAAACCGGCGGTACGCAGCAGCTATACTTTTAGCGGTAAAACAAGTCAAAGTCGCAAGTATATCTGCGGCATTTACGCCATGGGCAAGATTCTTACCGACAACCTCTGCCGTATATTGATCCCCGAATACTTCCCGACCGGTAGTCTTAGGCGGCGATTGGTTCATGTAGGGATGAGACATCAGTCCGGCTAGCATGCTCTCGTTAACGCAGCCCTTGCCGGCCCATTCTCCTCCTGTATCGTACTGAAGCCTGCCATTGGTCAGCATGCTTACGGCAAAATCAAGCATCATGTTACCGGGTCCGGTATCAAAGGCAGTCACCGTCTCCGCTCCGCCGCCTGCCGGCAGCACAGTGACATTGGCAATTCCGCCAATATTTTGCAGAAGGCGGGTGTTCCGGGGATGACGATACAGCAGATATTCGCTGTAAGGCACTAGCGGTGCACCTTGTCCCCCTGCGGCAACGTCCCGGACCCGAAAATCGGCGACCGTAATGACGCCGGTACGCTCGGCAATAACCGCAGCTTCGCCGATCTGAAGAGTACTACTTCCGGGCTGATGCCAGATAGTCTGACCATGAGAGGCAATCAGATCCAGATCGGAAAGTCTGATACCGGCCTCCCGACATACGTCAATCACTGCGTCGGCAAATAATCCCCCCAAAACAAAGTTAAGGGAGCAAATTTTGGCAGCAGTTGAGGTTTCCGGCCGGCAGGCTTCCCGGATGGATTGTCGCGTAGCTGCATCGTAACTAACCGTCTTAAAAGCAATTTGACTTACTTGTGAACGTATGCCGCTGCCTGTAATTTTTACAAGAACCGCATCAATACCGTCCAGTGAAGTTCCGGACATTAACCCAACGACTAAACGTTCTCTTTTTTCATACAGCCGTAACAATCGCTGCATATCAAGCCTGCAATGCGTCAAACCCCACCAGACGGACGCCGTTCTGTTTAATGAAATCCTTGATTGCCTGAGAAGTTAAAGCGGCCAATTCGTTTTCACGCCAGTGATTGTAGGAGCTAATCTCGTAAAGCAATGGATCTGGTTTGGCCGGATGGCACATGATCTCTAACGTTCCGTCAGGCTGGGTTTGAATAATTTTTTTTAAATTATTCAACGTCGCCCCCTGCTCATAAAACTTTAATGAAATGGAATCGGTAGTTGCTATGCCCGCTTTTTTTATATTACCCCGCACAGTCTCATTGCCTTGCCGCAGCGGAACGCCTAACTGCTGCGCCAGCTCTACCACTATGGGAAGTATTTTCCCATGGGTATGGACATGGTGGTGACTGTCCAAATGAGTTAACCCCAATCCTAAGGTTAAGAATTTTTCAGCCTGAGCGCTTAGTTCACGTTTTACATCCGCCGGATTCATGAACGGTACCGCTTCCGCAACTCTGCGCCTAAACCGGCCGTTGACATCGACCAAGCTGGGAACTTCACTGACCGGAAGAACCGGCTGGCCAAATGTAAGGTTAAGATGAAGACCCACCCGGCTAATGCCATGTTTTTTTATTTTTTTAACAGCTTCCCCAGTATAGCCGGTATTCACCATCAAGGAAGTATCCGTAACGATTCCCCGGGTCATCGCCTGAATAACCCCTTCGATACAGCCGGGTGTCAGGCCCAGATCGTCTGCATTTATAATTAAATTCAGCATATACCCTATCTCCTTTCCCTACGCCTTAAACTGAGGCAAATACGCCGCATTTAACAGCAGCAGATCAGCCAATAATTGCTTTGCAACCCCCACCGACGGCACCAGCGGGTGGTTTACCAGCGCCTGCATCGCCTTGCTGCGATCGCCATGCACTCCAGCCTCAATTGCCAGCATTTCATAGGCCTTAACATGCTGCACCAGTCCGAAAAGTTCCGGCGGCAGCTCTCCTACCGTTAACGGCAATGCGCCGTTTTTGCTGATCACACAATTTGTTTCAATCACGCAGTCAGCCGGCAAGCCGCTTATGGTTCCCCTGTTTATGGTATTCACCGTATGTATTTCCCGTTTATCATTATAAATGGCGCTAATGAGCGATACCGCGGCGTCTGAATAATAAGCGCCGCCCCTTTTTTCAAGTTCCGCCGGTTTTTCAGCCAATTGGGGATCTTTATAAAGTTCAAATAACCTGGCCTCTACCATCTTCACTACCTCGGCTCTTGTTCCTGCCCCGCCCGGTGCCGCCGCCGCCTGTTCTTCGGCCAATAATGCGTCTGTCATATAGTAATAGCGGTGATAAGGACAAGGCACCATGCCAAGCGCCTGCAGGAAATCGCCGTCCCATTTAAGATCCGGTATATTCTTCATAGTAAGAGCCGCCCCGTCCTGCATCATAGCCAAAATCCTAGCAGTTACATCCATACCCTTAAGCCACACCCTGCGCCCCCAGACAAGATGATTCAATCCGACAAAATCAATAAACACATCGTCGGCAGCAGCATCCAGCAATTTGGCAATCGTCATCTTCATATGGATCGGTACATTACATAATCCAATACATTTTATCTGCGTATAGCGTAGAACGCTTTCTGTAATCAGACCCGCCGGGTTCGTAAAATTGATTAACCAGGCATCCGGGCAGATATCGGCCATATCCTGACAAATATCAAGAATGACCGGAATGGTACGCAGCGCCTTGGTAAAGCCTCCCGGGCCGGTAGTTTCCTGTCCCAGTACGCCGTACTTTAAAGGAAACCGCTCATCCCTGGCCCGGGCGTCAAGGCCGCCGACCCGGAATTGAGTCACGACAAAGTCGGCGCCAAGCAGCGCTTTCTTTCGATCAAAGGATACTGTAACCTTGCTCTTAAGCTTAGCCCGCTGCATCATCCGACGTGCTAACCCGGCGACAATTTCTACCTTGTCCTGTCCTATGGGGATATCGACAAGACATATCTCAGCGACCGGCAGTTCTCCCGCCCGCCGAATAAAGCCATCGATAAGTTCGGGAGTATAACTGCTGCCCCCGCCGATCACCGCAATTTTTAACCCTGACATTGGAACGCCTCCAGTTTATTGCCAAGCTGTTTGATTGTCTTATGCATTTCAACCATATTCTCGATTAGATTTTTTTCCGCCAGCGCTGTCATCAAATGATCTTGGGCATGAACCAGCAGCAGCGTTACAGCCACTTTATTGCCCTGAGCTTCCTGCTGAATCATCTCAGCCTGGACCCGATGGGCAGCACCGACTTCTTCCTCCGCCCGCCGTAAGTGTTCGGCCGCCTTGTCAAACTCTCCGGTCTGAGCGGCATGCAGCGCGTCATAGGCTTCCGCCCTGGCGTTACCGGCATGAAGAATAATCGTAAAAATCACTTCTTCTGTCATGTTCTCTCCTCCTCTGGTTCCCCGGCAGTTCCTTCTTTAATGAGTTTTCGCTCATAGGCTTTGAGGAACGGGTAATATAGTGCAGCAGTAACTATGATATTGACAAACACCAGCAGAATTGCCCGCCAGTCGCCGCCGGTGGCAAGATAGGCACCAATCGGCGCCGGCAGTGTCCAGGGTACCAGGATATACGGCTTGCCTACGAGGCCAATATCCATGGCAAAATAGGTAAGTATGCCGATGATCACCGGGCCAAGGACAAACGGTACAAACAGCAGCGGATTAAGCATCACCGGAGTGCCGAATATCACCGGCTCATTGATATTGCAAACTCCCGGCAAAATCGCCGCCCGGCTCATGCTTCTGAGATAAGGAGCCTTCGAAAACAGCATGATAAGCACCAAGCTGAGGGTCGCCCCCGAACCGCCGATCCAGACAAACCACTGAAAAAAGGGTTCCGGTGCAATATTCGGAATCGGCTGACCCGCTGCAGCCGCAGCAATATTTTGGTCTAAAAGTACCAGCCACACGGGCCTTGCCACACTGCCAACGACTGAGTCGCCATGAATTCCGGTAGCCCACAGCAGCGTTATAATAATAATCGGCAGCAAAATACCCGCCAAAGTATTGCCTGCCAGCACTAAGGGCTGAAATAATTGCAGGACAAAATGATGAATATCAAACCCGAGAGCATCCCGTATTGCCCAGACTGCCGGGATGATTATTGCCGCCGGGATCAATGCCTCAAAGGATTTGGCAACAGACTCCGGCACTCCTTCCGGCATTTTGATTGTCAATCTCCTGTTCTTGGCAAATCGCAATACTTCTACGGCAAAAATAGCCATAATGATAGCGACAAACATACTGCCGCCGCCGAGGTTCTCCATTAGAAGCGCCAGTCCCTTATCCTGATAAGCAACCGGCACACTTGTCAGCAGGAAAGCGGTCATCGCCAGCACGCCCCCGGAAATGCCATCCAATTTATAAGATTTAGCTAGATAGTAGCCAATACTGTGGCAGGCATAAAGCGCCATCAATCCCATGGTCAAGCGGAAGGGTATGAGAATTTGGCCGGCGTAGGGCTTGACTATAGCTGCTAAAAATGGCACTGGAGGAAAAGCCAGAACCAAAAAGAAACTGCCGACAATAATGAGGGGTATGGTAGAAATAATGCCGTCGCGTACTGCTCTGAGGTGACGTTGTTCTGAAAGTCTCGTCATGAAAGGTATCAGGTATTTGTCCAGCAGTTCAAAAAATTTATGCATCTACTCCTCCGACTAGCCCAGAACTTTCTTGATGTGGGCAAGAATCATCCCCCCGCCCAGCGGACTATAGCCCTGGGGCGGGATAACCGAGACCGGAACACTATATTCGGCAGCAGCCGCTTGAAAGAAATTAACCCGATGACGTACCTGGGGCGCAACCAGTGCTATATCCCAGCCATTTTTTACTTCTTCGGCAAACTCGCCGCTGCCGACCGACTTTACTTCAACATTTATGCCAGTCTTAGCCGCTTCCTTTTCAATCGCTTTAACCACGATAGCGCTGGACATTCCGCCCGAGCATACCAGTAATATCTTCATCTCTCCCTCTCCTCATCCATAGTTGTAATTGCCTTGCGAATATAGCCGCCGGCCGCGGCAAGATAGCGGGAGGCCTGTTCGGCGGAACACCCCCGCTTGAGCATGACAATAGCCGTCTTGGGATTGAATCCGGCCTGAGCCAGAACTTCACCCGCCCGCTCCCGGCTTACTCCCGTGGCCTGCCCAACAATCCGCTTCGCCCTTTCCATCAGCTTCCCATTGGTCGGTCGAACGTCGACCATTAAGTTACCGTACACCTTGCCAAGGCGGATCATACTCGCGGTAGTCAGCATATTGAGCACTAATTTCTGGGCAGTACCGGCCTTCATCCGGGTAGAACCGGTAATTACCTCGGGCCCGACCAGGGGAGTGATCGCCAGCTTAGCAGCCTTTGACACCGCCGATTCCGGCGTACAGCTTATGGCGATCGTAAAAGCGCCCACCTTATTGGCATATTCTAAGCCGCCGATAACATACGGGGTTCTGCCGCTGGCAGCAAGCCCGACTACTACATCCCTCCCACCCAGTTTTATTGTTTGGAACTGACGAATAGCGCCATCGTGCTGATCCTCAGCTCCCTCTACTGCCTGTACCAAAGCTGAATCACCCCCGGCAATCAGCCCGATGACCAGCCCGGGCTCAACCCCAAAGGTAGGCGGACATTCGGCGGCGTCCAGCACACCTAACCGGCCGCTGCTGCCGGCTCCGAAATAAACCAGCCTTCCGCCAGCCTCAAAGGCAGCCGTTATCTTCTCCACCGCAGCGGCAATACGGGGAATTTCTTTTGCTACCGCACCGGCAATCCTGCTGTCCTCAGCATTAATCACCTTAAGCAGATCGTTTGTCTCCAGCCTATCAATATTCGCCGTTTGCAAGTTGACTGCTTCTGTCAGCAGTCCGTCTATTTCTAAACCCAATTCTATCGCTCCTGCCTAAAATCAGTAATTTCCGGAATACATTCAAGCGCCAGGCTCACCGCGCCTGCTACCGGCGGATTCGAAGCAGACACAACGACAGCCTTATCGCCCAAGACATTCTCCACCTGGTTGCGAATCAACGGTATATTGCTGATAATTCCGCCGAACATACATACTGGAACGGGCTCTCGCTGACTAAATCCCCGGACAATGACCGACTCCACTAAAGAAGCAAGCTCGTTTCCCGCTTGAATCAATATCTCGCTTGCCACTTCATCTCCCTGTTCTGCAGCTCTGGCTGCCACTTGTGATAACGCAGCAACATCAGCCTTCGCTATCGCCGGCTGATTCATATAGCCAATCATTTCATCCCAGCTTTTTAGTCCTAATTTTTCCATTATCATTTTCATTAATACCGTAGCTTTATCCCGTCCCTCGGCAGCCCGAATCCCGCGCACCAGTGCCTGACGACCAATCGCATAGCCGCTGCCCTCATCACTGGCAAGGTGTCCCCAACCGCCGGCGCGAATCACTTCGCCCTGCCGATTGATTCCATAAGCAATGGAACCGGTCCCGGCAATTAAAATGACGCCCACCGCTTTACCCAAGCCCGCAGCCATCGCAATTTTCGCATCACTGTTAACTAAGTACCGGCACTGTAAATCGAATTGGGCAAGTGTCTCCATAACAATTTGCTGATCCCCGATACGATCAGCCCCAGCCAGTCCTAAGCTGACGACCAGCAAATCAGTCTTCTTTAAATTGCAGCAAGCAGCAAGCTCTTCAATAATACTGGCAATGACGGCCTTAAATGCAGCCAACCCAGTTGTATGGTAGTTGCCTGACCCTTTCACCACCCGGCCTAGCACCCGACCGTTAAGATCGGCGGCATAGCCTATTGTTTTAGTTCCGCCGCCGTCTATGCCTATTACCCATTGCATCAGCATCACCTACTATAACCTTTTTCTTATTCATCAATATTTGACACAAGCTGCTTCCTTTCCTTTTAGTGCGGCCAAAGAAGTCCGGTATATGCCCATGCAAATTTCTCCAACAAACGATGAAACCGCCAAAAACGATGCAAAAACGTGACACAGAGACAATGTCGCTTTATTTTCAACCGGAAGCAAAAGAAACGTCCCCTTGCTTTCCATGAAAGCGGAATTTGTTTGAACTTCCCCTTGCTCCCGAAAATCAGCATGCAAGTAAAAAGAATGGCTGATTTTGGAACTTCTTGGAACTTCTTATAACAAAGCAGGTATTTGGGTACTGTATACTGAAATAAACTGTCAGGAAAATTAGGTAGCAGAATGAGTGAGGCAGATGCTATGTCTATATTCCCGAATGCTCCTGACAGTGCGGTGGAACAATTTTATTTAAAGGAAGATCTGTTACATACTAAAATAGCAATCATTGTTGCTATTTGTTTTTGTCTTATATTTATACGCAACGATTACGTTTTTTTTGGGATAGGTCCCCTGTTTTTTCAGGCAGTTTTGGCGCGTGTTATTTTTGCGTCACTATCTGCCGGAGCCTTGTTCCTTCTTCGTAAAATAAAGACGTATCGGCAACACGAACAGTTAGTTTATATGTGGTGCAGTCTTCTTATTTTGCTGTGTACTTATATCAATATAACCAGGCAAGTGGATAATATTAATTTTACTTATCTTAATCCTTTGGTCGTCCTCTTGATCGCGATTTATCTTCCAGGAAATATATGGAAAAAGATCATTCTGGCTGGCTGGCTTGCTACTAGTGATTTAACGATTGTGGTATTCCTGAAAACTCCAAAATATGCCTTATCCTTGGAAGTAATAGCATCTTCTTATTTGCTCTCACTATTATTAGGGTTTGTAATTGCGGCTAAATTTCGTAATTTTCGTTATGAGCAATATTATGCTTTGGTAAAGGAACATACCCTGCGCCTGGAGTTGGAGAAGGTTGCTTATACCGATTATTTGACAGGGGCCTTGAACAGGCGAAAGTTTTTTCAGTTAGGAGAACGTCAGTTTAACCTATTTAAAGAAAGCGAAGGATTCTTTTCGATTATCATGCTGGACGTGGACTATTTTAAAAATTTGAATGATAAATTTGGGCATGCCGCCGGTGATATTTTTTTGAAGTCATTTACCAAGACTATAGTAGACCATAAACATTCTGGTGATATTCTTGGCCGATTAGGCGGAGAAGAGTTTGCTTTGATTTTACCTGGAACCAAGCTCGAATCTGCTATAGAAACGGCAGAAAGATTGCGGAATTTATCTGAAAATAATGAAGCATTTTTTAATAAAAAAGTGCTGCAAACCACAGTAAGTATCGGCGTAACCGAAGTATCGACAAAGGACAAGGCATTCCATGATGTTTTAAAAAGAGCGGACGATGCTCTCTACCTAGCCAAAAGCAAGGGTCGTAACCGTGTCCAATTAATAGCTAGAGATGCCTAATACAAATTGATAGAAATCTTCGTGGCAGCCTCGATAATCGGTGGCAATTTCACCGTCTTGGTGGATAAGGCAGTTTTCAATAAAGCTAGGTTCTTGCCGAGCTGTTATTTTTGTGCAGCCACTTCACGTTTTTTGGCTGATAGAGAATTAACACGCAAACGTAATACAGAAATTCCCGGCACTACTTCGTGCTGAAAATGATAGTTTTGACCTTCTTTTACATCGTATTGACGAAGCATTGTCTGGAGCGCTGCCACCTTTTCTTCCTCTGATACATATTCCATCGCTCCATTACCCATAACGCATTCAAATTCCATTGTGCATTCACAAGCACCTACCTGAGGACCGGTCACGATACCATGTGTATTTTCCATGACAAAACTAACTTTGTTATTCTTTTTAATCAGGTCATGCTTCCTGCCTTCTTTCGCACCATGAAAATAAATGTTTACTTTGTCATTATCTTTTACTTCCATTCCAAAGGTCAGCGGAACTACATAGGGATATTCGTCATCGAAAAACGCTACGTGGCAAACTTTGCAGGTTTTCATCACTTTTATAATATTGTCAAATCCGGTTATTTCCCGATCATGCCTTCTCATCATTTTCACTCCCCATTTTTTATCGAGCCCTTTTCTTCTCCGTCAATATTTGACACAAGCTGCATGCTTTCCTTTTATTATGCACAATAACATCCGCCACTATATAACGAGGGACCGAACCTTCATCTTCTGGCGGCACAGCAGCTGTCGCCTTGTATCCCAGCAGCCCCGTCCCTTTTGACACCACCGCAGCAGCAACATTGGCTCCCGTACAGCCTTAAAAAATTCATGCCCTGTTTATCCATTTTGGGGGTTGTTTTTCCTATGCACATTGTATATAATATTCTTGCTGGTAATGATTATCATTATCAATAAATTGAAGGGATGTGCTTTTTATGTCCTTACTGATAAACTCTCGACGGAGATTGCTTATTCGCTATGCATCAATCGGTGCCGGCAGTCTCTTGTGTGCAGTCAGTATTAATACTTTTTTGGTTCCTCACCACCTGTTAAGCGGCGGCTTGGCCGGAATTGCAATGATTGCTCACTATCTTTTTAACTGGCCGATAGGCTTGCTGGTTGCCTTGATGAATGTGCCCCTTTTTTATCTTGCATACCAACAATTTGATAAAGAATTCTTTTTTTGCGCATTGTACGGCATGCTGGTTTTTACCTTGGGTATTGACTTAACCCGGTGGTTATCTCCTCTGCAGGTGGTAGATGACATACTGTTAGCGACAATCTACGGCGGAGTACTATCCGGGATTGGATCCGGGCTGGTATTTAGAGTAGACGGCAGCTCGGGAGGAACCGATATTATCGCCATGCTGTTGAAAAAATATTACGCATTTAACGTAAGCTATGTCGGCCTTGAAATTAACTGTGTCTTAATGACAATTGCGGCTTTCTTATTTGGCATAAAACCGGCAATGTATACCCTGCTTTCGATGTATGTTGGTGCTACGATTACTGATAAGGTAATCCAAGGTTTTAATAAAAAGAAGACTATAACTATCATTTCGGATTATAATGAGGCTATCGCCGATGCGATATTGACTGAAATCGGCAGGGGAATAACCTTCTTAAACGGCGAAGGCGCCTATACGAGTAACAAACGCAAAGTCATTTTTATCGTCGTCAAACTAACTCAAATTGCCAAAATAAAAAGGATTGTTAATGAGTTGGATACTAATGCTTTTATGATCGTGCAGGATGCGACTGAAGTACTTGGCAAAGGTTTTTCTTTGCCGGGTTAGGCTTGATCCGCTATCTCCCTTACGCAGCTGTCATCCTCTTGTCTATCCTCTATATGACTTATGATCGGTTAATGGTATAATAGTAATAAGTATAAATATCGCAGGAGAAATTTTTATGGATAAAATAAGATTGGCAGTTGTCGGACCAGCCGATTCGGTTGCCTTAATTCACGAAGTTGCCATGGAACGATCAGATTATTTAGAGCCGGTATCCATTGTTTACCAAGATGCTTCGGAAGTAACGAAAATATTGGAACGGTATGAAAATAATTTCGATATATGGCTATTTTCGGGAATTGTTCCCTATCAACGGGCTTTGGCACTAAAAACGAATAAATCTTTATTTTATATTCCACATACAGGGGCGAGTCTTTATCGGGCTTTGCTGCAAATTACCCATATTGAACAGTTGGCAATTGAAAGCATCAGTTTTGATACATTTAGTCAAAAAGAAGTGGAAGAAACCTTTCACGATATTGATTTGCCGCTGCCTAAAATTTATGTCAATCATTACGCCGGGATTGTATCTGCCGGAGAAATAACCGAATATCATTATAATTTATGGAAAGACGGAAAAACCAATATTGCCGTCACTTGTTTTTGGGCAACCTATGAAAACCTTAAAAAGCTGGGCGTACCGATATTTCGCATTTGGCCAACCCGGAGTAATATCCGGACCGGACTGGCGATTGCCATTAATGCATTTGAAGCCCAGCGGTTTAAGGGAAGCCAGCTGGCTATTCAGCATATCGCAATCGAGGATTATGACGACATTGTTCGCGACAGTTCCAGTTACAGCGCGAAACGAATCGAATTGCGTTTATATGAGATACTGGTAGGATATGCTGAAATGCTGAAGGGATCGCTGGTCTTACGCGGCGGCGGTCAGTTCACCTTATATTCGACCAGAGGAATTCTGGAAGAAACTACGGAAAAATTTACAATTATGCCTATTTTTGAGGATATTACCCGGAATGTGGCAGCAAAAGTAAGCGGCGGCATTGGTTTTGGCTCTACTGCCTATGCGGCGGAAGAAAATGCGTTCCAAGCATTAGGCATTGCTAAACAGAAGGGAAAAGGGCGCTGGATGGTAGTGACGGACAACCGGGAAGTAATCGGCCCGTTAAGTTCCGCGGTTCATCTAAAATATTCCATCCGGGCTGACGATGCTGCCTGCCGCAAGTTTGCCGAGCAGTTAAATATCAGTCTTACTACCGTGAATAAATTATTAGTTGCCATCGATAAATTGGATAAGGATGTTATTGGGGCCGATGAATTAGCCATGTATTTGGCGATTACCCCGCGCAGCGCCAGGCGCCTTTTGAATACGCTGGTCGATCAGGGATTGGCCGGAGCAGCCGGGGAAGAGCTGCTGGTGAAAGGCCGTCCCCGCAAATTGTACAAAATTTTTTTGGATTTGCTGCTGCGGCCAATGATGAATTTAGCTTGAAATAAACAGATTGACAAATTTTACTTTTTTTGTTATGCTGTTTTTGATAAATAAAAGATAGAGCAATGAAGCTCTCGCCAATAGTGCGAGAGCTTTTTCTTGTTATTAAGGATATAAAATATTTTTAAAAACATTTTAGGAAATGTCTATAAATAACCCAAAATGAGTGATATAATGAAAACAATTAATTTTTAGGATAAGGTGGTTTTAAAATGTGGGATCCAAGATTTGATTCTGATCTTGCAAAGCAGCTGGTTGTCTGGCGCCGGACGTTTCACAAGTTTCCGGAAGTAAGCAACCACGAGAAACAAACATCATTGGCTGTTGCGGCTGCTTTACAAAACATGGGAATTGAAGCACAGACATTTGCTGACCATTTTGGGGTTTGCGGCATTATCCGGGGGAAAGTTCCCGGTCCGACCGTTGTATTCCGCACCGATATGGATGCCCTGCCAATTACGGAGGCCAATGACGTTTCTTACCGGTCGACCTGCGAAGGAGTAATGCATGCTTGCGGTCATGATGGCCACATGGCGATTGCGTTAGGCGTGGCGAAAATGTTTTCGCTATGCCGCAGCACAATGGCAGGAAACATTAAGGTGCTGTTTCAGCCGGCGGAAGAAGCTGCGCCTGTTGGCGGTGCAAATTTACTGATTCAAAGCGGAGTGCTGGACGATGCGGCTGTCATTTTTGCTTTGCATTTGTGGCCGGATCTGTTATGTGGTCAGATTGGCATTCATCCGGGACCAATGATGGCCGCCTCCGATCGGTTTACTATCCGGATTCTGGGAAAGGGAGCCCATGCCGGACAGCCGCACCGCGGCGTGGATTCGATTGCTATTGCCGCCGATGTCATACAAGGAATGGGGCATATCATGAATCGCCGGATTGATCCGCTGGAAACCGCTACTCTTTCGATTGGGACTATTCAGGGCGGCGAACGGTATAATGTAGTCGCCAGGGAAGTGACAATGGAGGGAACGGTTCGCACTTTGAACGAAAACGTCAGGACTGACATACCGGACAAGGTAAAAAATTTACTGGAAGGTGTGACTGCCTCCCAGGGAGGAACGTATGCTCTGGATTACCGCTATGGCTATCCTGTGCTGAGCAATGGGGCGAAACCGACGGAACTGGTTATTCAGGCGGCAAAGGAAATACTCGGTGACAGCGCAGTACATAGCGATTTGAAACCCGTTCTGGCTGCCGAAGATTTTGGCCGATATCTCGCTAAAATTCCCGGTGCTTATTTTTGGTTAGGCTGTGCCAGCGAGGGAAAACCTCGTTATAACTTACACAATCCATCTTTTGATATAGACGAAGCTGCCTTGCTGATCGGTGTTAAGATTATGTATCAAACGGGTCTGGCGGCACTGGCCCATTATAGTAAAGTGGTTTAATTAAGGAAATATCCATTAATAGCCGTAAAATATCAGATTCGTATTTAAAGGGAGGGATGGCAATAAGGCTTGATTAGACGATTAGGTAATCGTGCAGCAGGAAGACAGAATTTAAAGGAGGTCTGTGTATTCATGAGTGATTTGGCAACGCAGCCGGCAATAAAACCGCCTTCAGGCAGCGACTTTTTGAAGAAAATTGAAATTTTCGGCAATAAACTTCCCAATCCGGCAATATTATTTTTACTTTTCTTTGCTTTTCTCGCCGTACTTTCTGCTATTTTGGCATCGTTGAATATGACGGCAATAAGCCCGCTGGACCACAAGACGATATACATAAAAAGCCTGCTTAGCAGGGAAGGAATCAGCTGGCTTTTTACCAACATGATTAAAAATTATCTCAACTTTCCGCCTCTCGGTATGATTTTGGTTCTAACTTTAGGCATGGGGCTGGCAGAAAAAGCCGGTTTAATGGATGCTGCCATTAAAGCTTCTATCCATTCTATCCCAAAGCGGTACGTTACTTTTACTATAGTGATTATCAGTTTTATGAGCCATATCGCATCCGATGCGGCGATTGTCATTGTCCCCCCGATAGCCGCCATGGTTTTTTATTCTTTGGGAAGACATCCTTTTGCCGGATTTGCCGCATCGCTGGCTGCAATTTATTCCGGATTTACCGCGAATATATTAATCGTCACGACCGATGTTCTCCTGTCGGGAATTACTACCCAGGCGGCCGGAATTGTCAATCCGGATATAGTCGTAACACCGATTGATAACTGGTACTTTACCTCTTTTTCCGTCATTTACCTTGCCGTATTGACAACGTTTATAACCGAAAAATTTGTAGAACCCCGCTTGGGAACCTATAAAGGAATGAAAGAGATTACCCTGGAAAAGCCTACCGATATTCAACGGAAGGCCTTGCATACTACGGGCATAGCGGCTGTGGTTTTCCTTGCTGTCATATTAGCGTTGATAGTGCCGGAAAACGCTTTGCTGCGGAATCCTCAAACCGGCGGTATTCCCGGTTCACCGTTTATGAAAGGGATTGTGCCGATGCTGTTCCTGTTTTTGCTTACTCTGGGTCTGACTTACGGGATTAAAGCCGGCACGATCCGCAAGGGTGACGATGCTATCAAAATGATGAGTCAGTCGATAAAAGGGTTATCCGGGTTTCTCGTTATGGCATTTGCCATTGCCCAGTTTATTGCAGCTTTTACCTGGACGAATATGGCCACTTTAATCGCTACCACCGGGGCTGAATTTTTAAAAAACATTGGCATGACCGGACTGCCTGCTTTATTATGCTTTATGTTGTTCGGCCAGTGCCTGGGACTGTTTATCGCCAGCGGTTCCGCCATTTGGTCCCTTCTGTCGCCCGTATTCGTTCCTATGTTTATGCTGCTGGGATATCATCCGGCTTTTATTCAAACAGCCTTCCGGGCAGGGGACGGATCGTTAAATACGATTCAACTTGTGAACCCCTTTTTGCCTTTGTTTTTAGAGGATTTAGGTCAGTATAAATCAGATGCCGGAATTGGAACCTATTTTTCACTTATGATTCCTTATGCGGTTTCCTTTCTGATCATGTGGTATATCTTATTTTCCTGCTGGTATCTGGCCGGCTGGCCGGTTGGACCAGGAATACCGCAACGTTTATGGTAGAGTCGCTGCACAGGAACTAACGAAATTTGCTCAAACTTGCCGATGAAAAATCCCCGTCAGGCAGCGCTCGGCCAAGTTCGTATATAATTCGTATATAAAAAGAAAGCTATCGTCGTGATAGCTTTCTTTTTTCTCTCCGGCCTTGCGCGGCAGAGCTTCGAACCGCGTTTAGGTTATTTCGCAGCCAAAATTCTGTCAGGAATCCGACCGTCCCCATTGATATGTAACCATTGCCGATTATTTAAAGTGAGCTCTGGGGAAGATTTGCTCCCCGCACCATGTCCTTCGTGATTTCACTCAAGCTGAAAGCGCCGCACATCGCCATCGTATCCTTTAACTCTCCCGCTAACTTTTCAATATAAAGCTTCACGCCTTCCTTTTCGCCGCCGTAGACAGCCGTTACAAAGGGACGGCAGATTAGAACACCGTCTGCCCCCAGTGCCAGTGCCTTAAAAATATCGGTACCGGAACGGATACCGCCATCCACCAGAATCTTCATCCCGCCGCTGACAGCCGCAGCGATTTCTGGGAGTACCTCTGCCGTGGACGGACACTGGTCCAATACCCTGCCGCCATGATTAGAAACAACAATTGCTTTTGCTCCTGCTTCTTTTGCCTTCAGTGCGCCCTTTATATTCATAATCCCTTTGACAATAAACGGAACACCTGCCATTGCGGAAATGCGACGAAGTTCGTCAACTGATTTCCCGCCGGCCGGCGGTGTCATATTTTTTAAGAAAGGCAGGCCGGCTGCATCTACATCCATGGCAACAGCAAAAGCGCCTGCCTTATGCACCAGCTCCATTTTACTTTTTATTGTAGCCAAATTCCACGGTTTCACAGTAGGAATACCGCAGCCATTCACCTGAGCGATTGCCTCTGTTGCACTCTCCATGACTTTCGGATCCGTACCGTCGCCGGTAAACGCAGCGATTCCATTTTCCCGGCAGGCAGAAAGCAAAATAGCATTATACGTCATATCGTTGAATTTATCACTATAGTGCATATTCACCGCACCAACCGGACCGGCAAAAAAGGGATACTTAAATGTCTGGCCAAATAAGTGCAATGTCGTATCTACTGGTCTGCCCGCACAAAGCGTATCCATATTGACCCGAATCTCCTGCCATTTCTGATAATTGCGGATAGCTGAGTCGCCAACGCCTTTTGCCCCCGGTCCCGGAATGCTGTTTCGGCAGGCGAGCCCGTTACAGACATTGCATGCCTTGCAGTAACTGCCAATACAGGTACGGGCATTTTCCAGTACTTCCTTATAATTCATCCCATTTTCCCTCTTTTCTTATCTTTCTAATAATTTGCCTGATCGAAGCAGGCCGGAATAACCGCAGCACAGCCACAGTTTCATTCCCTAAGATAGCTTAGCTATTCTTTTCCATGCTGTTACCTGAAATCCTCCTGGTCTAACACAAAAACCGTCAAAAACACAACATGACAACCGTATGCTTTTAAGCACCATTGCGCCGCCTCCCCTAATGACTTATCACGCTATCAGTGAGATAAAAATGCCATATACCCCTTTTTCGTTTCGTATACATCAGCTTTGCTTACAACTTCCCACGGTGCATGCATATTAAGCAAGGCTACGCCACAGTCGATTACTTCCATGCCATAAAGTGATAAAATATAAGCAATCGTACCGCCGCCGCCAAAATCAACCTTCCCCAGTTCCGCCGTCTGATAGGCAACTTTATGTTCATCTAAAATATGTCTTAATTTTCCAATATATTCTGCATTTGCATCATTTGAACCGGATTTTCCCCTTGCGCCGGTAAACTTATTGAATACCATTCCTTTGGCAAAATAAGCTGCGTTTTTCTTTTCAAAGGCGGAAGCGAACGTTGGATCAAATGCCGCGCTGACATCGGATGATAACATTCTTGAATTAGCCAGCGTTCTTCTCAGTATCAGTTCTGAATATCCGCCCATTGCATTTAATACTTCCGCCGCCGTATTTTCGAAAAATTTCGATTGCATGCCAGTCGCACCGACACTGCCTATCTCTTCCTTGTCCACAAGGATTGTACAGGCTGTTCGCTTTACGCTTTCAAACTCAAGCATTGCTGCTAAGGAAGTGTAAGCGCATACCCGATCATCATGACCGTAAGCCATAATCATACTCTTATCGATTCCCGCTTCCCTTGCCTTTCCTGCCGGAACCACTTCTAATTCTGCCGAGATAAAATCTTCTTCCTCAATGTCATATGTATCCTTGATAAGTTTCAATATTTGTTTCTTTACGGCATCTTTTTCTTCGCCTTGTAATGGCTTATTTCCAATAATTATATTAAGTTCTTCGCCTTCGATTACTTTATCCGCCTTTTTTTCAAGCTGCTCATGTGCTAAATGAATGAGCAAATCAGAAATGAACACAACAGGATCTTTCTCATTTTCACCCATGACTATTTCAACAACCGTTCCATCCTTTTTTGCGACAACGCCGTGAATGGCCAGCGGTAAAGTAACCCACTGGTATTTTTTAATTCCGCCATAATAATGGGTATCCAGATAAGCTAACTCTGTATCCTCATATAATGGATTCTGCTTAACGTCAAGTCTGGGAGAATCTATGTGCGCCCCTAAAATGTTCATTCCCGCTTCAATCGGATTTTCACCAATCAAAAATAAAGCAATTGCTTTCTTCATGTTTGCAGCATACACTTTATCTCCGGCCTTTAACTTTGTTTTATTTTTTATAATGTCTGCCAGATTTTTATAACCGGCCTTTTCTGCCATTTCCACAGAAACTTTCACGCATTCTCTCTCTGTTTTTCCGCTATCTAAGAATTTTAAATATTCCTTATTAACCGCTTCTAGTTCCCTCAATTCGTTTTTATCATATTTTGTCCAAACATTTTTTCTTTCCATGAACAAATACCTTCTTTCTTTATTATTGGTACTAACAAATATTGTATCACATCTCTGGTCTGTGCGAATGGAAGCGCGATTCTAAAATTACTAAAACCCTCTATTTTTATACTGTGAATTATCAATTGATAAATGAAGGTCTATTTTATAAAATATAAACATGGAGATATTGATTGCAGCTTCATTCCCTTAAATACAAAGCCATGATCGCAGCCACTGATCATCTACTTAGATTGGAGTTTCCTATGAAAATTACAAAATTTATAATTTTACTTATTATCGTTACCCTGCTATTGAGTTTTTTCTTAACATCGAGCGCTTCCTTCGTCCGGACCAATAAGATACAGCTTGCGTGGATAAGCGGCGACGATGCTGTGGCGTATGAACTGGAGGTAATGAACAAGCCTTATAAGCCAACTGATTCCGTACCGGCCGACGAGCTCGTCTACCATGCGGCAGATATTTTTACTCCCGGCATTGAGCTGGACTTAAATCAGCTTGCTATTCCGCATATTGATAAAGCATACTATAGAATTAGGCCCTTAGATTTAAACAGGCAGCCTATCGCGAATTTTTCTGAACCTATGCCGTTATCCGGCGGGCAATTAAATCCCACAGCCCCCCAGCCCACAGCTCTTTTCAATTCAAATCGTCCGGCACCGCTTTACCCGACATATTCCTGGATCCCTGTATTAGGAGCAAAACATTACATCGTTGAAATTACGAAGGGTGCTCCTGAAAACCCCAACGGAATCCGCCCCTCAATGAAGCGGGTGCGCAGCTACACCGTGGATGGCGGATTTGATTGTTATGACACACACGCTTATGTAGAAGAAAGCACCTATTACTGGCGAGTACTTGCCCTGAATAGCTGCTACTTTCCTATCGGCACTTACTCGGATGCCATCCCCTTTCATGTTTCTGTAAAGCATTATACGTGGGCAGTTTTTGGCGACAGCATTACACATGGCGGCGGAGCTGTATCCAACCCGCCTTCCGATATTCGGTTTGACTACTCGTCTTACATACCTTACGAAATTAAAAACCTGGGCAGAAGCGGCGACAGTGCTGAATCCTTAGTCGAGCGTTTCGACAGCGACGTTTTGCCGTTTCAGCCGAAGTATCTTTTGATCCTCATAAGCGGCAACAGTATACGAGGCGGAACGAAGGGCGAAGATGTAATTGAACAATTCCAAAGGCTCATCAATAAATGTGAGCAAGCCGGCATAACTCCAATTTTTTTAACGATTCCACCGATCAATCCCGACAGAATTGAACAAGTCTTTCAAAAGCCATCTGTTGATGATTGGCAAAATCAAACTGATATCGTCAATACTTTCTTAAAAAAGCAGCCATATGTAATTGATATTAACCCCTTATTAAGCGATCAGCGCGGCTATTTGCCGGTAATCTATTCACAAGACGGGCTGCATCCTGATATCTCGGGTAAAAAGGTGATAGCTGACGCTGTAATTCAATTTCTTTATACTTTTGATAGAAATTGAAACGGAAAACAGGGTATCCGTATTTGCGCTGTCCGGCGCAAGTAAATTCTGCCTGTATAAGGCCTGCCTTTCGGCAGGCCTTTTCATTTATACTATATGGCATGGTGAAGCCGGGGCCGGCTTAGCCCGCAAAAACAGAGTGACATTTTTAAATATCTGCCGGCTGTTAACTGCCTGAACAAATACATCTTCGACGCAGCTATCAATGCACAATAAATCGGTTACAGCGATGGTGGATTTGAGGACAATAAAAGTTGAAAAAGGAATGTCGAAATGAGCGGCATGAACGGATTGTTGACGTACAGCGGCTGTATACACAATTTTTTGGTGAAGGATGCCTTCAACAATCAGTTTTTTACCGGTCAACGTAGTGCCTTCTTGATTTTTTGTACCCTCTGGCGTCTCAATAATTCGCTGGGAAATAATTCTTACTTGAATATAGACTTTATCAATAGATTCAATATCCGGTTTTTGGCAAGGCAGCGTCAGCACTTCCGGTATGGATAGCTCCGACCAGTTTCTGTCGGTGGCAAGTGCCGGATCCACATCCTCAAAGGTAAGCGTCGCTGGATCGCATAACCCAATTATCTCTACCGCACTTTCAATACAATTACAAATCACGCCTCATAACCTCCTTCCTCATGACTGGCAAACCAGCGGTGTAGCCTTAATAAACAAAGTAACGTTTGTAAACACCTGTCTATCGGTACAACCCGCCACGAAAATATCTTCTATGCACATATCAATCTTGAATCTTCTGGTTAATGGATCATCCTCGTCTAGAATAATGAAAGCCGAAAACGGAACATCGAAATGCATCGCGTGAACAGACTGCTCAGGAACTGCCGCCGTGTAAATGAATTTTTGTCTGAGAACTCCTTCGATTACTAATTTTTTGCCGGTAGTATATAAGCCTTCCGCATTGGTAATGGGTACGATTGTCTCAACACCATATGCATCTGTTCTGATGAGCACCGGCGTTCTCACTACCCTCTGGGAAATTAACTGCGACACAATTGTAACGTCTAACAACTGCTCAATATCGGGCTTTTTCTCTGGAACACATAAAACTTCCGGAATGAATAACTGTACCCATCTTCTGTCGGTAGCAAGGGTCAACATGCTGGACACCGTAGCCTCCGGACATGTGCCTTTTACTCTCAATAACTGTTTGCACTCATGTTCCTCCGGTTTCGAAAAATGCATTTTACAGGCTGACGTACAGGTGACTGAACCCATATTGAGATTATCCGTCGTCTCACAGGATTCCGTTTGACTCTCAACGCAATAATCCACTTTCTTCCCTCCTTCCCTTATAACTCGCTCAGGCATTCTGCTCCTGCCGTCGGTGCAGGTACTGCCTGAAGCAATAATGTCACATTCTTAAATATATACCGATCGCGGAATTCTTTGATAAATAGATCTTCTACACAAACATTCACCTGAAAATTAATTAACTGAGTGTCCACTGAAGTTGTACCAATTGTAATAAATTGCGGAATTACAATATAAGCAGAAAATGGTACAACAAAATGCACTGAATGCACTGTTTGCTCGGGAACTTCTGCCGTGTAGGTTACAGTTTGACAGAGCTGCCCTTCGACAATCAATTTTCTTCCGGTTACAACAACCCCTGCGTAGTTGGTAATGAACTCAGTGCCAGTCACTGGGCTGCGCGGAGTTATGATTACTTTCTTTCTTACAATGTTTGCCGAAATATTCACTGAATTAATCTGCTCAATACAAGGCTTTTGACTGGGAATAATCAGCGTCTCCGGCACTGAAATTTCCGTCCAAAAGGGATTGAGGTTTAAATCAAATGCCTGAATATCGCAAAGACCGGCAATGTCAATACCAAACATATCGGCCTGACACCCATAACTCATGAAAAAGCCTCCTTTCTTGAATTAGAAATTACTTCACAATGGTTAAGACAAAAATACATCGTCGATATACCAAATACCGCCCAATAATGTCTCCCCTACAGGAGGAACAGTCAGTGGATTCACCTCCTCGGCAATAAATACAAGCGTCAACTGGAAGGCATCGCTGCACTTACATGGGTTCGGCGGATATTTACAGCAGGAATCCAGGAAGTAATAGGATTCAAAATCATATCCTGTTACTTGAATAGGCGTAGTTGACGGGGTTACCGTTACTTGATTAGGCACGCCTTCCATAATGATTACAGAGGCAACAGCATCAGCCGGATTCAGTGTCCCGCTGCTGATTTGAGTGCGCACATCACCACGGAACACCAGCGCACTTGTACGCAAGCTAAAAGTGTTTGCCGCGCCGTTTTTCTGGTCATATCTTGCTCCCCAGAAATTAAGCTGTGTGAAGAAAGAACGGTTGCGGCCGGAAAGCATCGACAAATCAATAAGCTGGGTCAGATATGCGTTCTGCCAAGTACCCGGCAAAGCGGGATCTGTAGGATTCGGCACAAATACAGGCTGAAGCCGTGCAGAAGTGCGGCCGGTATGGGCGATACGCGTTAAGAAAGCTGAATCGATTTCCGGTGACGGCGGCAACGGTGCAAGGCTTGCCCTTATTGCCAACCAGTTGCTCGTTAATATCGGACCTTCGAAGCTTCCGTCTTTAACTAAATTGCATCTTATACCGCTTTCCCGCAAATCATCTTGAGGCCAACATGTTCCTTGAATACCAGGATGTCCGGGAGATCCAAGGCAAATCGGCGTACTGCTGCAGCCGGACTGAACGGGAGCTGCCGGCGGCGGCTCTGGTGGTCCAGTACATATCTGTGTACAGTTACCACAGGACGAAACGGGAGGCGCTGTTGGTCCGGGAGATCCAGTGCATATCGGCGTGCGGTTACAGCAGAACTGAACTGGCGGCCCTGGCGGTCCGGGTGGTCCTGCGGGTCCGGGTGGTCCAGTTGAGCCAATTGGTCCCGGCGGTCCGGGTGGTCCCTGACAGCCAGTATCTCCCCTTGGCCCAGGAGGCCCTGCTGGGCCCGGATAGCCTGGAGGTCCCATTGGACCAGGGAATCCGTAATAGCCCGCATCGCCCTTTGGTCCGGGATAACCAGAGTATCCCCTAGGTCCGGGAGCACCATAACTGCCATTATCCTCCCTGGATCCGGAAGATTCAGGCAGCCCTGGAGGGCCGGCAACGCCCTGAATAACATAAGGAGCCGTCCCTGTGCATATATTAGCAAAGTTTTTTGCCGGCCGGGGACTGTTGTAATAATACGATATATTACCTGACATTTTCTCACCCCTTTACTACATCGTATTCACTTTACAAAACAAAGTTACATAGTCGGATTCATATTTTTACAACAAAAATTGCAAGCTAACGATTCACCCCATTAGCTTGCAGTATCCGGTACATAGGAGTCATAAATTGTCATCATAAACCAGTAACCTTTTTGCCGATAAAATAATAAGCTGATACTAAAATAGATAATTAATATTCAGAGGTGATCATTTTGTCTGACCAGCAAATTGACTTCATCGGACTCACTCAACCGTCACGCTTTCCGCCTAATCTATTGCCGGACTACTGCACCGAAACCTGTGAAACCGACAAACTATGTATTCCCTGCCAAAAGCCGGACATTTCCCAAATATTAAGCGTAAGTATTAATATATCATTATCTTCTACCAAGGTGATCTGCACCCCCTGCGGTAAAAAACTGGTTATCGAGGCTGTCAAGCATCTAAAAATAATGTACATTGCGGCTGAACCCTGTGAAACCGTCCATACTGCCCATTTTTGTCTCCCACTCTGTATGTTTATCCTATTAAAGGATCCTCATCGTGAAGTAACGGATATCTGTACAGTAGTCGAATATGTATCCATCAAACAGCTTGATTGCCGCTGCGTAGCTGTATCGGCATTAATCCTAGCCTGCGCTATCCTTAAGCCCTGCTGCCCTAGCGACCCGTGTGAACCCTGCTGTGATAACCACGAACACCATCATTGCCCAGCTCTCCACACCACCTGCGGCACCCCGCCGTATAAGACCGAGCTCTGCACTGTATGCCATAGCGAAAAAAAATACTCACCATCGTATACCTGCAGTACTGAATATTAAAAATGGTGCAAAATCCCAAATTTCTAGGAAAGAACTCAATTCACAAATATAAACTGCCCCATATAGGAGGAAGGCTTTATGAGTCATAAAATAAGAGCGTTTGTGAATGTGCACAACACATTTAAACTACCCGAGAATAAACCCGATATTGAGTTCATACTGCGGGCAGCAACCTTTCCGCACATAGAATATGCCTCTACTATTGATAAACGAGTAATTTTTAGGGGCTACCTGGATTTATGCATAGAGTATGCAGCTAAAACCGCTGACTGTTCCCAACTAGTCTACTTTGCCTGTTTTAAACTGCCCGTCAACTCCGGTGTTATAGAATATTGCCGGATAAAGGCCGATCGTAATGTCCAATTGAAAGTAAAAACTAAATACCTAAAAGTAACTGCTGTCGATTGCCGCTGTATTGACTGTGTAACCGTAGTCAATGTTATGGCTGTACAATTCGCCAATCATTTTCATAACTTGCCTTCTCATATTTGTCTGCCTTATTTTTCACAACCCTTCTTTTCTTGCGGACCTACATTTTGCCAGGATATTACATTAAATGACTGCCAACCAGACTGCCCGCCCTGCCATCTGGCCAAACCATGTGATACTTCATTAGATTGCTGCGAATCCCCGTCCTTCCTGTCCTGCGACTGCATGGAATCTGACCATTTACCAATCTCAGTTACCTACGAAAACACCCCTTCCACATATGCCTGCTGTGACTGCATGCCATGTTGCAAACCGTCTGAGCATTACTATCAGGACTGCTGCTCCCGCAATATTTTCATCGGAACGTAATATCATAATAATACTGTATCGGAGGCTAAAAATATGCATTGTATCTATGAGGAAAACTCAGTCGTTACCCCGCCTTTTCCAATTTCACTAACCAATAATACAACCGCAGAAATTGGAAAACTAACAATATGCAGACCTCTGCAGCAGTGTGGCTGTTTGATTGTAACCGCTGTGGTAAACTGGAGTGCAACCTTTACGCCTCCCGATGGCGTTAGCGCCACAGTAAGCACTGCCGGTTATGCCGATATAGTCATTGAACTTCTGTTTAATAACAATGTAATATACCGAGTATTCCAGACAGCGCTGCAAAAAGCCATTCCCCTGCCACCAGCATTATTCTCAAGTGCATCAACGACCTGCGAAATTGCCCCGTTGCTGTATAGTTATCAAATGCCTTTCTGCTTCAATAGCTGCGGCTATTATGATATGATCGCCCTCCATGCTACCGCCAAGCTGGTTGCCCCTGTAGTAAGTACAGGGACAGCTGCAGCATCGGCAAATATTGGAGCCGTAACACTAATCGCCGAAGTTGTCAACATGCATAGAACGAAAGAGGATACAGCCGATGTCATAATAACCGAATAGACACAGTCTGAATTTATCACGGCACTGTAGCAATAAAAAACTAGTTTAGTGATTGCTTTGAATTTTCCGGCAATTATTCCCGTCATCACAATCTATAAATGTCCACATAAACAAGGGGACAGGTATTTTGTTTTACCAGCTTTACCGTAAAACATCTTCCCTATCCCCGCGTCTTCTTCCCGACTCGCAGGAACCGTCCCCACGAGTCGGGCAATAAGATTGCTCTCATTGCCCGTTAAAATGGTAGACATACTTTTACAAGCCCTTAAATTTGAATTTTAACTCTGGGATTGATCTGCTATTAAGTGTGCGGCACAATATTTCTCCCGCAGCTTCGGTTTTTCAATTTTACCGGTAGGGTTGCGCGGAACGTCGGCAAAAATAATCTTACGCGGACGTTTGTAGCGCGGTAGGGAAGAACAAAATTCCCTTATGTCTTCCTCAGTACACTGGTAATGCGGTTTGAGCTCGATAATAGCGGCTGCGATTTCGCCAAGTCGTTGATCCGGCAGGCCAATCACTGCAACATCTTTGATTGAATTATTTCTATGAAGAAAATCTTCAATCTGTACCGGGTACAAATTTTCACCGCCTGAAATAATAACATCTTTTTTTCGGTCAACCAAGTAAATGAAACCGTCTTCATCCATACGGGCCATATCGCCGGTAAAAAGCCACCCGTCTTTCAATACCTCTGCGGTAGCCTCAGGGTCATTATAATAACACTTCATCACGCCCGGCCCTTTTACAATAAGTTCTCCTATACTCCCCTGCTGAACAGGACTGCCCGATTCATCAACAATCATTGCCTCCCATTTAAACCCGGGCTTCCCAATTGCCCCAACCTTATGAATATTTTCAAGGCCAAGATGGACACATCCCGGACCGATTGACTCGCTCAGTCCGTAGTTAGTATCATAGCTATGGTTAGGAAAATACTTCTTCCAGCGATGAATCAAACTGGGAGGAACCGGCTGAGCACCAATATGCATCAGTCTCCATTGCTCAAGATCATAATCAGCCAGGTTCACTTCTCCGTCTTCAATCGCATTCAGAATGTCCTGGGCCCAGGGGACAAGCAGCCAGACTATTGTAACCTTTTCTTCGGAGACTGCCTTAAGAATCCATGCCGGC
Organism: Veillonellales bacterium; assembly: GCA_039680175.1. NCBI lineage: Bacteria > Bacillati > Bacillota > Negativicutes > Veillonellales > Veillonellales bacterium. Next base: position 61,165 of record JBDKTO010000021.1, read on the forward strand.
TTCACTCCGCGAAGCAAAACTGCTTTTCCTCCTACCAAAAAGCTGCCAAACCAATGCATTTTTGCACCGGTATGATATAAGGGCGGAATGCATAAAAAATTATCCTCCTGAGTCTGCTGGTGATGGTTTTGTTCCGTATAGCAGGCAGATTGCAGACTATAGTGAGTATGAAGAATCGCTTTGGGGAAGCCTGTAGTGCCGGAAGAAAAATAAATAGCGGCGTCATCTTCAGCGATAAGCTGAATTTGCGGAGTTTCGGCTGAGTACGACGCTTCGGTCTGATTATAGTTTGTAGCAAATGAAGGACCATTTTCGCCTACATAAAAATGCATTTTTACAGTAGGAAGCTTTTCATAGATTGTTTCCACGCGGTCGATAAATTCCGGTCCGAAAATCAGCATGACGGCTTCCGAAAGTTCCAAACAATATTTTATTTCCTCTGCATCATAGCGAAAGTTTAACGGGACTGCCACAGCACCGGCTTTAAGAATCCCAAAATAAATCGGCAGCCATTCCAGACAATTCATCAACAGTATCGCAACTTTGTCGCCCTTTTTTATACCGCTGCTTAGCAGCAAATTGGCAAATCTGTTCGCTTTATCATCGAATTCGCGCCATGTCATTTGGCGCCGAAAACTCGCCGTGGGATTTGTTTCAATTAACTCGTATTCTCGCCAGGAAACTTCATGCTTTTCCTGTAATTCAGGATTTATTTCAATTAGGCTGATCTTATCGCCATACAGCATAGCATTGCGAGACAGTATTTCAGTTATGGGCATTTTATTTTCTCCTTCTAATTCCTCGTGGCAATATGAAAATTCTCACAAGGTCAAATTCCGGGTTACTCTACATTCATTCCTGCTTTGAAAGCAAGGAGATTTACCCCAACGGCACTCGCCTTGACACTGCTTTTAATCACTTCTTCCCAATCAATATAGCTAATCTTCATGGCTTTTACCAGCGCCCCGAGCAAAACTACGTTCATAGCTTTCGCATTCCCCAACTTTTCGGCGATTTCGGCTGCCCTGATAACAGTTGTGTCGGCTTTAGCCTTTATCAGTTCCAGCACTCCTTCCGGATAATCCTGTTTTCCCATGAGGATCGGAGCTGACGGGATCTGATAGTTATTTACGACCACTTTGCCGTTTGGCTCTAAGTATTCGAGCCACCTGAGCGCTTCCATTGTCTCGAAGGAAACAAGTATATCAGCCTGTCCCTTGCCGATAATCGGCGAATATACCTTTTTCCCGTATCTTACCTGGGTGCTGACGCTGCCGCCACGCTGCGCCATGCCGTGTATTTCTGACATCTTCACATCATAACCGGCGTTCACTAGTCCATTAGACAATATCTTGCTCACTAAAATGGTACCCTGTCCGCCTACACCAACCAGCAGTATATTTTTTACATCGGACACACTACTCACCAACCTTTGCTATGGCATTTACCGGGCATACTTGCAGGCATACTTCGCAACCGACGCATTGCACCGGATCGATGGCTGCTTTTTCATGCTCTCTGTTGAATCTGAGAGCCGGACAGCCGGTATTGATGCACATTTTGCAACCGATGCACTCTTCAGTATCTATTTCACAAGTTGCCCAATAATCACCGAACTCTTCTTTGTCTTGCGGTGACTGCTTTTTCAATACGCATGGCCAGCGAGTGATAATAACAGACGGTTCATCCAAAGCAAGGGCCCAATCGAGGGCTTCCCTTATCTCGGCAAGTTTTAGCGGATTGACCGTTCGTACATAATTGATTCCCAACGCCCTTACCACATCTTCAATCGGCAGTGCCTTAGCCGGCATTCCCTGGAGCGTGAAACCTGTTCCAGGATGATCCTGGTGACCGGTCATCCCGGTAATCCGGTTATCGAGAATAACTGTAATCGTTTTGCTGTGATTATACGCTATGTTCATAATACTGTTGATGCCGGTATGAAAGAAGGTTGAGTCGCCGATGGTCGCGACAACACGCAGGTTTTCGTCGAATTTGTTGAAGATTTTTTGCGCGCCGTGTCCTATGCTTGGAGCTGATCCCATACAGATACAAAGGTCCTTGGCGTTAAGGGGATCGGCTCCGCCCAGAGCATAACAGCCGATATCTCCGGCCATGACGACATTTTTCTTTTTACTAAGTTCATAGAAAAAGCCCCTGTGCGGACAACCGGCGCAAAGTACGGGCGGTCTGTTAGCTACTAAGGATCTATCGTACTGAATAAGCGGATTTTCTTCGTCCAGCAAGGCTTTCGCAATAATATCGGGATTGAGTTCGTACATGTTGGGTATTTTCTCTTTGCCGATGCAGGTTATTCCCATTTGCTTTATCTGGTCTTCCAAATAGGGCTCCAGTTCTTCAATTACATAGAGCTTTTCCACCCGCGAGGCGAACTCTTTGATTTTTTTCGCCGGCAGTGGATAAGTAAACCCTAGTTTGAGATAAGACACCTTATCGCCAAAAACTTCCTTGGCATATTGGTAGGCGACACCCGACGAAATAATACCAATTTTGGCGTCGTTCCATTCGAAGTAGTTCAAATCAGTTTCATCGGCAAATGCTGATAGTTTGCACAAGCGTTTTTCCAATTCGGCGCGCAGCCTTTTCGATACAGCCGGAACAAGGTCGTATTGGGAGAGGTTTCTTACATAAGGTTTTTTGCTATCTTCCTTCCGTTCGCCGATTTCCACTAAACTTTTGCTATGACAGACTCTTGTCGTCATTCTAAATAAAATCGGCGTATTAAATTTTTCGCTGATCTCCATGGCCGCCTTAATCATGTCTTTCGATTCCTGGCTGTCACTTGGCTCGATCATGGCTATTTTAGCAAACTTAGCGTATTGTCTGTTGTCCTGCTCGTTTTGCGATGAATGAAGGCTCGGGTCATCGGCCGTTACCAGCACCATACCCCCGTTTACTCCCGCATAGGCAAAACTGAACAAGGGGTCGGCGGCTACGTTTACTCCGACCATTTTCATGGCCGCAAGTGCTCTCGCGCCGGCGATAGATGCACCTATCGCACTTTCCATGGCCACCTTTTCGTTTGGTGCCCATTCAGCGATAATATCTTGTTTGTATTCGGCGATAGTTTCTAGTATTTCGGTACTCGGAGTCCCGGGGTAAGCTGCGGCATACGTCACGCCGGCTTCGTATGCTCCCTGGGCTACCGCTTCATTACCGGTCAGTAATTTTTTCATTATAACCTCCACATGTAGTTTCCTTGAACGGCTACTTGAATAGGACTTTCGATTTCTTTCTTTTTCCATAGGCGAGAATCGCTCCTAACGCTATGGATAAGTACGCCGCCATCAAAACCCGGTACTCGGGCGGCAATAAAAAAGTGATTGTATGGGCTGGTATCCAGAAAAAAGGAATCGTTTTTAAAACGACGAAGGAGACCAGACCCTGCCAGTCAATTCTGGCAATCACGTCAGACAAATTCACTGTTCCGGCTGGAATATTTTCGCCGCAGATGAGGTCAATATAGGTGTCGGTTATCCGGTGAAGAGTCATAAATGCAGGGCCAAAAGCCAGGTTCATGATGGCGCTAATCCAAAATGCAGCCCATATTTTACCGGAAGATACGTCAGTACCAGACCATAGCAGTCCTTTTGATATTGCTCCCGCAACTCCGCCGGAAAATACTTCAAACATCAGCACGATAAGTACGCCAATGAGGCCCCAGACAATACTGCGGTATGTTACCCCCGCGGGCCTCTTCCATTCCCCCATGGCAATACGGATAGCCAACAACTCACCCATAGTAGCCAAGACGGCAAATTTACCGAAACCCATGATATACGGATGCTCTTTGGTAACACTAATGAACACCTGATGCGTAGCTGGAACTACCATAATCGATGAAACGGCACATAGCGCGATCAGCCATAAAAAGTCTCCTCGTCTCACTTTTCCCTCCTATAAATATGCAAACTAGCCATCTCTACCTTTTACCAATAAAAATCAGCGGTATCATTTGCTTGAAGAGCTTCTTTAATATCCTTATCATTGCGTAATATGTTCATGGCCCGTTCAACATCATCCACCTTCACTACTACCTTTGCCACATTTTCAGCTGCAGTGGTAAAGGCATAAATATATTCAATATTGATATCGGCATCACTTAGCTTATCAACATAGGTCAGTAAAGTACCTGGCTTATCGCCGATAGTTATAGCAAGCACAGGGGTTTTCTTTACAATAAAGCCTGCCTCACGCAATATCTTCCCTAAAATGTCCGGATCAGTAACAATAAACCGCAGGATGCCAAAGTCTGCCGTATCGGCTATTGATAACGCTTTAATATTAATATCATTAGACCGGATGACCTGCAGTATTTCCCGAAAAGCTCCGGGACAATTCTCCACAAACGTTGATATTTGCTGAATAACATTCATACTTTTTACCTCCCGCTTTATATTTTCCGCTTATCTATTACCCTTTTAGCCTTGCCTTCACTGCGCTCGATAGTTTTGTTCGATACCAATTTTACCTTACTGGAAATACCCAACAATTGACTCATCTTTTTCTGCAGTTTATGTTCTAATGTCTCAAGGCCGCGAACTTCATCCGTAAATACCGCTTCCGTAATTTCCACCATAATAGTCAATTTGTCAAGATTATCAATGCGCTCAATAATCAGTTGATAATGCGGTGCCATACCCATATCAAGCAGCACACTTTCGACCTGAGAGGGAAATACATTAACGCCCCCGATGATTAACATATCGTCGCTGCGCCCCATAACCTTCTGCATCCTTACCAGCGTTCTTCCGCAAGAGCAAGCTTCTCTGTTAAGCACCGTTAAATCCCTGGTTCGATAGCGAATAAGGGGCAGCCCCTCTTTCGTCAGCGTGGTAATAACCAATTCGCCTGTTTCTCCATCAGGTAAAACTTCTCCGGTTACAGGGTCAATAATTTCAGGATAGAAATGATCTTCATATATATGCATGCCGTCTTGCTCAGTACACTCGCATGCAACCCCCGGGCCAATAATTTCACTCAATCCATATATATCATAAGCCTTTATATTGAGCTGGCGCTGAATCTCCTGCCTCATTTGTTCCGACCACGGTTCCGCCCCAAAGATTCCAACCCGAAGCGGAAGTTCCCGACAATCAATGCCCGTCTCCCGCATCGTTTCGGCAATATGAAGGGCATAGGAAGGCGTACAGGCAAGAACACTCGTTCCAAAATCTTTCATTAAAGTAATCTGCCGTGCAGTATTGCCAACAGAAGTAGGAATAATCGATCCCCCTACTAACTCCGCGCCATAATGCACACCTAATGCACCGGTAAATAATCCATAGCCATACGCATTTTGAATAAATGATTTGCTCGTGACACCGACTGAAGTTAAAGCTCTCGCCATAACTTCAGCCCACATATTAAGGTCGCGTTTTGTATAACCAACAACAGTTGGCTTTCCGGTTGTGCCACTTGAAGCATGTATCCGGACAATCTCGCTCATCGGTAAAGCAAACAATCCATACGGGTAGTTATCCCGTAAATCCTGCTTTGTCGTAAAGGGTAATTTATGAATATCCTCTATCCCCCGGATATCTACAGGCAATAACCCGGCTGCCTGAAACTTCTGGCGATATGAAGGCACATGGGTGTAAACCCTTTGAACTAAATCACGCAGCGAAATTGATTGGATCTCCGTCATTTCTTCTCGGCTAAGCTTTTCAATATGATTATTCCAATACAAAACATAACCCCCTTATTCTTTAAATGGGAACAGACTCCTTCTTCCCAATAAAAAAAACTCCCATCCTGTAAAGGACGAGAGTTATCTCGCGGTACCACCTTTGTTATTCGCTAATGAACGAATCAACTTTATAGGTACGGGCAATTTGCCGATACCTTCCATCTATAACGTAATGGTTAACGGCGTCACCTACTATTTCAGCTTATACCAAAAATTCAGTTTCGCGACTCCAAGGAGAACTTCAGCCCATTTCTTGTACCGGCTTCTCAACCCCGCCGACTCTCTGTGACAATTCAAAAGCCTACTTTTCCTCTTCACCGTCATTTAATATTAAACGTGAATTTATTATAACAATAGTTTGTAAATATTTCAATAGGTCTTCTTCCGATCTTCTTAATTTTTTCGTATCTAATTTACTCCGATGCAATTTGTCTATAAACAAATGTACAAAAAACAGTATATGAAAGCCACCCATCGTCTAGCAGCGTTCTTCCCACCAGCCAAAAGCAACTCTGGCCTGAAGGCAACTAACTTCCTGCCCAATTAAAAATATAGTAAAAGATTCTCCCTCAGGAATAATATATTTTCCGTCTTCGTCCTGAGCAATCGTTGTTTTCGGAGCAACCTCTCTAGCAAAAGCATTTACCCCTCCCTCTGGCGAACATCGGACATCGTCGGCAAATATCAATTCTACCTCCGGCCTGGGACGCGGGCATATTGCCCTATTAGCTGGTGTTACCAAATCCGAGACAGTTTCTTTTCCATGCAATTCGGGATTAAACCAAATTTCCGCTAAAAAATCTGTATCGGACAAGTTTGTAATCGTAAATACATTAACATGTAATTTCACTTGAGAGCTGCATGGGTTAAATAATCCACACCACGCATTTTTGCCATTGCCGAAGTGCAGCAGCCCGCTTTGGCCAACAAAGTATCTTCCTTTACTTGATTCAAAGAGCGAAACCGGTATATTTACAACCCCTTTAGGCACTTCCGTTCCCCCTTACATATAACAATCTGATGTATTTCGCACTATATATGTATGAAGCCACAGGCCCAAGCGTGAGGAAAACCAAGCGTGTATGTACGCCCTTCAACAAAAAAGCCTAGACTTGTTTTCATGCTTCGATTTCATGCACAATTTTTCTTAGGAGCGCTGTAAACAATCTTTTTTCATCTTCTTCAAGGCACTTCGTCATCTTTAGTGCAAAATAATAATACCCCCTGCTCTCAATAGCCAAAATTTCTTTCCCCTTGTCTGTTAAGTAAATGTGGAATACTCGTAAATCTTTTTCGGACTGTTTCTTATAAACTAAATTGCGCTTAATTAACCTGTTAATTATATCCGTAATTGTAGACTTCTGAACATTAAACCTTTCTACTAACTGCTTAAATGTAAGGCCATCCATTTCCTTAATCGCGTGGAGATAATGCAATTGTGTGATTGTCAGGCTGAATAAATCTCCACTGACGGTTTCTTCTTTATATTTTCGCATGGACTGCCGCATCGTTTCCGATAAAACATCGATATATTTACAATAAGAGTTTCGGTTTCCATCCAACTTCCCCCGTATAATTTATATCTACATGGATTTTGTAATCACTATATTTGATAAAGGCATACGTAAGCTTACAGGTTGTGGGTATTCTTTAACATACCCTACCCGTACTATAAATTGTATACTCCCCGCATAATTAAGTTCCCTAGCAACTTCTGACCGCCAAGGTGCCTCTTCCAACACCTGAGTCATCGGATGAAACCCAATGCTTTTTTCATAGGCATGCAGCCAAGCTGACTGAAACACTCTCCCCGCATTTATCAGTTCGGCTACAGTCGAACCATTGCTTCTAACAACGAGCCACCCGGCACAATTTTGCACCTGATCCGCAGCTAATTTTATTGTCTCACTTCTGAATTTCTGACTTAATACATCTTTTTTATCGAGGAAGTGCTTTGCATACCAGCAGACAATACCTTTCATTTCCATGCTCTCGGGGGTAAGGCCATTATAGTATTCTTTTGCTTCCCGCTCATTCCAGCGAATCCATTCGGCTAGCTCTTGCTGCGCATCTTCTCGCTTCGCTTGAGTCATATTGGCCTGCAAGGTAGCTTGGCTCAAATACGACCCTTCTTTGGAATTCAGCGGATAATATAAAACTGAGTTTCGATGAATCCCCGCCAAATCTTTTATATCCTCGTCCTTAATTGGGGCTTTAGATAGGTCCTTTCTTACTGTCCTCCTTCCTCTTATCGATTTATCGGAGAGATTTGTCTCATTCCCTTTCGTCAACCTTATTTCAGCAATTTCAGAACTAAAATTATCTTTTCCCGTAATCTTGACTTCTGCTTCATAGCCTTGTATTCGCGCCGCTACAGACAAATTTTCAATAAAAGTTCCTAGTGACAAGATCATTTCCCGATTCTCAGGATCAACGGCCGATAACCATCGCCTTCTATCTGATCCTATTACCCATCGTTTCGGTTCTTTTATTGTTATCGTCCAAGGCTGCGTATTGTGGCCACTGGGAGCAAGCGTCGCCAAATATAATATCTGAATTTCAGTTTCGCTTAAGCCATTTAATTTTTGCGGCATATCTCCCCGATAGCAAAAACATCATCTTGTACCGGTATGAACTTTTCAGGGACAGCCTGCCCCTTTTAATACCTCCAGCCATTTATTATTGCTGGCAAAAGATAATATATCGTAATACGTTTGAAATTTCAAATATTGCGCCGGGTTATTCGGCAGATAAATGTATGGGCCTATGCTATGATTCTTGACAAGTTTATTGAAAGCTGGATATTCAACAATCTTTTCCAGGACATTTTCAATTTGCCTGCAGCATGTATCCGCTTTAGAAAAAATCATATCGATTTGATTTACCAAATCCCGCAAACGAATAAGTGCTGAAGGCTTACAATATATACTTGGTAGTCTGTTCATTAAATTATTATCTAGCGCTAGAATTGTTAATTCATTCATTAACTCTTTCAGCACTATAAAATGCTCCGGTGCAAGCGATATAGCAAAAAGATCAACTTGCCCCGCGTATTTGCTATTAATAGATTGAACAATCTTCCTAATTGACTTCTTGACCATAAGACGATTAGACGTATCGTTTACCAATAAATTAATAATTTCATAGCAAGGCAATCCTCCTATGGGTGGATTTTCTTCGTCCAAGATCAAAAAATCTACCGGATGACCTGCCAATATGGCGATTTCATACCACACTTCCACCAAATTCATATAACAGGTATCAAATAATAAGATGTCAATAGTGCTTCCGGTTTGCGCGTGAAAGTATGATAAGGCCTGGGCAAATTCTTTAATACTTATTAAATCTAAAGTTTTCTCAGAGACATCCATCATTAACCCAACAAAACCGGCACTATGACCAGACATGATCAGTATAACGTGGTCAGTGGCAAACTGGGAATATCCCCACAACAAAAACTCAATAAATGTTTGCTGCTTTCCCATATTCACGCAGCCAAGGCACTCCGTTAAGACCATTGCGCCATTTTTGCTAATGTAACGCCGAGTCCCGCCCCACTCAGCTGAATTATCGTCGCGCCGTCGTTTGCCAAACTGTACCGCAACATTTATATTAGGGCAAATTTCTGCGTTTTGTATAAGTTCAAACTGCTTCGATAAAAAAGGTTCTAAATCATTGTTTCCAGCAAAATATATCAGAACGGCCCATTGATTTGTTGGCAGCATAGTATCCATTAAAAAAACCAATTCACACCCCTTGTAGCATTAATAAATCTAACCTCCGACTCATCCGTGGTACAAACTACTGTTGTTCCGGAATTACCTTGATTATCCGAAAAATTTATCGCGAATGTGACAGTATCCTCAATATCATTTCTCGTCATCATATATGATCCGCGATAACTATTCCCGCCGGTTGAAGCTACTGTACCGCTTTGATTATTAATCGTAACACTAATATTTGATATTTCGGCTTTAGCGGTAAAATCCAAAAATACTGTGTCCCCAGGATACGCCAAACCGGAAGCTGCATTACTAGATTTTATACTGACCTCAATTAACTTGGGTGCTTCAATATACGTGTTATTATTGACATCGATCGGATCATACTGATTGGAAAAGTACCAGCTTATTATGGAATGCTTTTCCGAGAAAGAACCCGTTCCTGCGGTAAATCCGGCAAATATGTTGCACGGCAGCATGCTGCTGGTTAAATCTATATTAGCCGTCAATATAGCACTGGACGGACGAACAGTTGAATTGTTTATTCTGACTTCCAGAATTGGATTGTTATAATCGATCCATGCATAATACAAACTGCCATTTGCCAGCGTAAACCCAGCTGTTGTTAGGTTGTACGAAGTAATAGAAACAAGGCTGCCATCCACGTCTATACCGGCATGATTATCATTGATATCGTTATAACCGGCATTTCTGGCTGTGTCAAATTCCACAGCGATACTGGGACGAATACCTGAATATCCGAGCGCCCCGCCCAAAGCCCCGAGTGCTGTTTGGGACTGTCCCTGGATTGTAAGCGTCATTCCATCTCCATGGTCAAAGGCAGAACGAATAATATTAAAAGTAAAAAACGTGCTAAATGACATGCGGCTGGGTAGAGGGATGCTATTCATATAAAAGGCACTGCCCTTTAACCATGCAGTATCGGAAGTAAGAACCAGCTGGCGGCTTTGACTGGCTGCGCTGCCATTTAGCTGCAGCAAGGATGCGTCAGAAAAGTCATCATATTTAAGAAATACAACTTTTTGCATAGAGCATTCTCCTTTATAACTAGATTCTCCAATATACTATGCTGACCGTCTAAATAGATCCATTCAAACGAAAAAGCCCCAAACCTTGTCTTGTGAAGGTTTGGGGCCAGTTTGCATGTTACCAATGATAACTTATGTCAAATTTATATTGCTGCATCGTTAGCGGCCGGGTGCCAACAACTTCAATTAGGTTGTTGTTTTCACCTGCCATTTTTATTGAGCAGCGTTCCCAAGAGACCGCTGCTATGGAAACAACACACCATTCTACAAATCTATCATTTCGGGTTTATAGCCGTCAGGCAATTCTTCTTCCTGTAAAAATTTGAAGTTGTCGTCATTCAGTATTGGTATAAATATTTCGTATGGAATCATCGAGAACTCACAGGCATAATTACTGGCGCCGAACCACATCCCCGCTTTGCTGCTCAAATTTAAACCTCTGGCAAACTTTGTGTAGTTTGAGCAGTCATGAACTGCTACATCCCAGTTTTCCTTATCCGCTATTTTCATGAATTTCAAAGTCAATTCCCGACTCCAAATGGGAGATATATAGCCATGCCGGGAAATATACATATTTTCCCCATAATAATTGTTGATGTTATTTTCATTTAAATGCAATTCTGCGCAATTAATAAAATCGAGTTTTGTCGCCAGGATCGCTTGCTTTTTCTTAAAAAATGTTTCGAAAAACTCAGGGGTCATCGGCGTTTCAATACCGACATTTTTAATATATTTTTTCGCTGCTCCAATATTTGCAATTACGTTGTCCGAGCAATCAGAAGCACCCAGGTTGAACCGAATTTCGTCAAGACCGGCTGCACCTAATGCTTTTAAGGTCTCTTCTGTAGCTAACGTGCCATTTGTGTATAAGTGCTGATAAATTTGAGCATCACTAAATTTCTTGATAATGGAATAGTATTTTTCAATTTCCATAAAAGGCTCTAAATAAACGTAGGAAATGCCCGTTGGTTTTTGATAAATGGAAAGCAGCAAATCAATATCTTTCTCGTAAAATTTCGTGCCGCCGATGTCCCATAGTTCTTCTCCAACAGGACGAGTATCTTCCAGTTCGCCATAATTATAACAAAACTTACACGCCAAATTACATTTGTTCGTTTTCCTAACTGCACTCAAACCGGTACCCAGCAGGCAGGAACGACACCCTCTCGGAAACTTGCTTTCATTTCCCACAAAAAAAGTCCGATTCGCCAACGTTTTTAAATTTCTAATTTCCGCCATCAACGTGTCATTTCTATGATCAATCGCTGCCTCAATTTGCGCAAAGGTAGAATAAATGATTTCTTCATGTTTTATACTAATCTTCTCTTCCTCCGGCATTTGTGAAAAAAAATCAAACCAGATCAACGCGTCTTGCTTTGAAATTTTCATAACATATCCGCCTATCTACATAATCTAATGCTTCACATGATTCGTCCAGTGTGAATAACATAATAAATTATACTGGGTTACGCAGCCGTTTTCAACAACGCCGCCAGGAATGATACCGTCAACTCCGTCCCCAAAATGTCCGGAAACGGAAAAAGATTTAAACAAAATCCTTTTCAATAATTGGCACCGCTCTTTAATTCTACCCCGAGCAGGATTGCGAATCAACAGAACCGTCCCCGTGATTCCAGTTTCTAGTTTACTCCCTGTTTGCTTTTAAGGTTTGCAGATAATCGGCCGCCCATAGTGGACTTGAATACCCGTGATTGCCGTCGCTCTTAAACAAATAAGGGTATTTTTTAAGCACAAGCTTTTCTTCCCGATCTAACTTTCTCAAATGGAAATGGAAAATATTACACATCAATTCTGTGTCCCGCGCCTGCAATGCCGTAATCAGCGCGCTATGCTGGCGTAAAATTTCCTGCTGGCAAGTGCCGCAGGTCAGCAAACGCATGCGTCGGTAATGCCCCCCCACATTTTGAACTGCTTGCAGGCAGAACAGTTTGTCTGTCACAGTATAAAATATCTGATGGAATCCTTCATCTAGCCAGAGAAAGCGACGGATATCCACATCCTTTTGACCGCAAAGTTCCTGCTGCTGACGCAGTCCCTCGTTCAACAAGGTAATATCGGATGGCGTATGGCAGGCCATGAACAGTTTCATTACCTCTTCCTCTACAGACAGGCGCAAAAAGCATTCTTGCTCCACACGCGAAAGATCAATTTGAGAAATCATCGTGCCACGTTGTGGCAATAGGGTCACAAGTCCCTCCTGATCCAGCCGCATGAGAGCGTCCCTCACGGGTGAACGGCCAATTTGAAAATGTTCGCAGATATCTTTGATGCTCATAATGGCACCAGGCTGTAAGTATAGTTCCACAATAGCGCGGCGCAATACAGAGTACACCTCGCCATCAGTCAAAATCGGGTTTTTTAAAGACTCCAATTGTTCGTCGTACTGCAATAATAGCTCTCCTTTTGGTTGAGATAGCATTTGGCACTATAGGCGAAACTTTACCTTTATTTTATAAATTCGGCAGCAAAAAGTCAATTGATACCAAGCTTAATGCTATCAATAAATAACGTTCATAGATACAGGGTGAATAGGAAACACCCGCCATACATTTGGAGAAATGTACCGCCCCTACCTCCGACGCGCCGCTTAGTCCGCGTTTATAGGGAAAGATTCCTAGAAATCTGCGCTCCATCATGCTGCTGCGCGTATAAATACCAGGAGTCTCCTCCTCCAGAGCGTGAAAAATTTCATGAAACACAGCAATACGAATAATATCCTCTTCGGGAGTAAAAACTTCCAATCCATTTTCCCTAATGAATTTTCTTATGAGCAACAGTGTACTGTCATTTAAGGTAATTGTCCGAATAGCCGGCTCGTATAGCCCCATATACAAGTATGGCTCCCGCAAATCTTCGGCAGTATGCACCAGTTTTATATTCATTGCCGCTAAAAGTGCTTGCGGTGAAAGCTGACCATACCGTGCCGCGACACTCTGCGCCATGTCGGCAGCGGTTTGCATCGCACTGTCAATAACTGTAGACTCCTCCTCACGGCTGAGTCTGCAGCCGCAAATATCACTTTTAAGTGTACGTTGGTACCATACGGCGTCGGAGCATTCCAATGCCATCTGCACAGCCTGCCGCCGTGCTTCCGTATCATACTTCGCCGGCATCATGATAACTCATTGCGGGCCAGCACCAAAATCAGTTCATCCTCCGGTGCCTGGTCGCATAGCTCAGCTTCAATCAGACCGGAAACTTGAGTAAACTCGGGAATGCCGGAATAATCCATCACCCGCGAACCGGCTATAACGTATACATCTGGATTGATACGCACTTCCCTGGAAAAGTTGCTGGTAGTGTCCCACATCCTTTTAAGGGTGTCGGCAGCATCTTTCATGGTGGTACATTCTACAAAACCATTAGCCCGCTGAATCTTAATAAAGCCTTTTTTATCGATAACCCGCACCGGTGATTTGTCATTCTTTTGGGCTGTTGCCACAAAGATAAAGCCGTTAGAAGCAGCCAGTTTCACTTCACTCTTAACAATACCAATCGATTCTGCAGCAATATCAATGGCCTCTTCCTCGCTGCAATTTTTCATTAGGTCGGTGGTTTTTACTTCGGTCGAGCCCATGGCAATCGCAGTCACCTTCTGGGCTTGTTCATCAATCTCAATATATATCTCAATGCTGTCTTCCACCGCACCGCTATTCATGGCAAGTTCCTTAGCCTCTTTTTTCAGTTGGGCAATATCGGCTGCAGTCGGACTGGAAATAGTTCTTTCCACCATCTCACGCACCATGGCCAGCGCCACACCGATGGAAGATATTACTTCAGCGTTTTTAGGAATTTGGTATTTAAAACCCAGCATGTTGGCCGTAAAGGTCAAGAGGGTACCTGCGCCGCCTCCGGCACCAACAAGTACAATCTGTTCACGCTCAATTTTATATTTGGTAATCAGATCTTCAATGACAAGTATAATCTTTTCACAGGACTTTGTCAGGATGGCTTTGGCGGTTTCTTCAATGGACATGCCCACTTCGTCGGCTAAAAGCTGCATGGCTTTGTAGCTTGATTCGTAGTTGCCGCGTGCGTAATCGTCTTTCTCAAGAATACCCAGTACATTTGCCGCACAGGTGTTGGTGATCGCTACGCTCTCACCGTTGTTCAGCTTGATAACCACATAATCGGCCGGGTCATTTTCACGGGGCTTTATATGATACAGTGTCGCCCCGTCAAACAGCTCAGGAGCTGTAAAGCAGGCATAACCCACACCGGCAATATGTGCAGAACGTGGTCCTACATCAATAACCGCACCCTTTTTGGCACGTACCATGCTTCCCCCCGCAACACCTAACACGCGTACATCAAGGCTATTTACATAGGTGCGATGCCCACCTATGATGGAATAATCGACAGTCGGGCGTCCATTCTTGATGACGCCGATGTTGGTGGACGTACCGCCTACCTCAAAATAAATACCATTTGAAGCGCGCAAGTACATCAAAGCACCGATAACACTAGCCGCAGGACCAGATAACATTGTCAGAATCGGGCGTTTTTTCATCTCACCGATTTCCATAACACCGCCATCGCCACGCATAATCATCAAGGGAACGTTGATGTTAGCAGCTCGGACGCTCTCTTCTGTAGAATTGGCAGTTTCCAGCATTTTCGGCAGAATGGAAGCGTTCAAGGCGGCAGTGCGGGTACGCGTCGTCAAACCGTACAGTTTGGTAATATCCGACGCCATACTGCAAGGAATACCCTGTTTTTCTGCTTCCTCAGCCACAAGACGTTCTTCTTTCATGTTGTCGACGCCAAAAGCCTTACTGGCAACAATGACGCGATCTCCCTGATCAACCAGCTCTTTGATGGTATCCCGGACCTTTTCCCGCGTCATTTCCTTTGTTTTTAAATAAGTATGGTCAATCTTGATAAACTTGCCGGTACCAAGGTCGATATCTTTAATTCTAGTCTGCCTTTTGGCAAGGTAGCCCTCAATCCAATCTCCGCCCATACCAATCACGCCTACGCGAGCCACATCTCCCTCCAAAAGAGCATTGGTGGCTTGTGTGGTGCTGTGTGCGATAAAGATAATCTCTTCGGGCTTAATGTCATTCTCGGCAAGACATTTCTCAAATGCCTCCACAACACCTGCGGCCACACCTCGCTCACTGCGATGAGTAGTCATAACCGAACCTTTGCCCAGAATTTCGTTTGTATTGTTATCAATGGCGACAGCTTTGGTGTGAGTGCCGCCCACATCAATCCCGATGCGAATTGCTCTGTTACTCATAAATATAATCCTCCGATATGTTTTGGCATCCCGGACTTTCCAGCCAAAGAATAATGCTGAAACTGACAACCCTGCCGGTATGTCTGCTACAAGCCCAAATGTCATTATTATTTCGTGCTTGAAAAAAGCCGGCCAGCCTGTCTATATGGTCTGAACCGGCTCCGTGTATTGCTGATTAACTATTTCCAACCATAACAAAAGCCAGTATCTCAACAATGATCAAAATCAACCATGCCCAAGGCAGGTTTGTTTTAATATATTGTTGTGGTTCCACCTTTGCATAGCTCAACCCCCACATGCTCCACGACTGAGTCGGACAGGCACTGGCCACAATGGCAACAGGGGGAATGAGGAATAAAGCAAATAAGAACTGCTCACTGAAAAGCCCCATCGCCTGAAAGATGGAAACCAAGGCAATGCCTGAGCCCCAAATCATCAATGGCCCGCGGAAGAGTGCCAGCGGCGCTAGGATGCAGAAACCGGCCACAATAACAGTTGGCGTAGTAGGAATAAATCCGCCGAGCATATGTTGTAAGATAGGAGAAACCTGCTTTGCAGCAGCTTGGAAAATATTTACACCATATAGCATACCAATCAAAAGTCCGCTGTCCGCGATGCCATCATACAAGGTTTTTTGGATTTTTTCCACTGCCAATGTGTAAGAACCCATATTGTGGGTTAAGAGTAAGCCTAAGAAAATACCCAGCATGAACGCCGGCACCGGCATCCATTTGAAAAATGCCACCATTATAATGGGTATGAAGGGCACGATCATGCAGTAAAAGCTAAGACCAACTGTTTTGCCCTCCTGCATCTGCGGAGCGGTGCTTGCCGCCCAGGCACGGGCTCTGCCGCCTTTTTGAGCACGAAGATAATTGAAGGTAATAAATGCTAACATCACGACAACATGCACGATAGTTGCGATCACTGCAAAATGGATGTAGGTATCATCATATTTTATAGTTTTAAACACAGCAAAGAATTGACTCACATAAGCAATATTAAGATACATACCGGCCGCAACGGCAAGTAAGTAAGAACCTAACGCCGTTTTTTTATCCACACCTAAGGAGAACAAGATAGGCAGAACAATCATACCGATTGCCATAACAGAACCAACACCGAACGCACTGGTAAAAATCAAGGCACAGACACTACATAAGAGTAAGGCGGTAGTGAGGGGTTTGTCACCGGCCAGTTCAACGGTTTTCTTGATGATATAGCCCGCAATCCCAGTATCAACAAGGATGCGCCCAAACCATGCACCAAATACGATAATAGCAATTGTGGCACCGTAACTTTCTACAGATTTCTGAAAAACATCTGTTACAACAATATGGATCGGCACCTGACCAATAAAACACCAAAGGATAGAACTTACGATAAAGCCGACAAGTAAATTTCCGCCCTTCATACAATAGTAGATCAGAATCAAAAATGTGATGAGCAATAAAATACCAGCAATCATATCAAACATTACTTTATTCCTCCCTTTTAATTCGAAGTATCCCTCCCTATTTGCCACCCCCTGCAGCAAGATTCAAACTTCATATAAACAAATGTCTGACCTGCTGCTTGCCAAGAAGCGCCCTCCTTCCCCAAATTTATTTTTTC